>DATGHJ010000203.1:0-7728 GCA_035308085.1 Trinickia sp.
GCTTCGCGCTTGCCGCCAAAGGCTTGTCGGCGTGGTTCGGGCGGCGTCGGAAGCGGGTCGGCATGCGATGTGACCCCTCGATGCGTCGAACGCCAAGCCAAGCGTGAGCACGCGCCATGAACATAGGAAACGGATTGAATGAATGATCGGATTCGCAACGGCTGGCCGACGCTTGCGATCATGCTGGGTGCCTCGGTATGGGGCTTCGTCTGGTACCCATTGCGCTTGCTGGCCGCGCTCGGTGTCACCGGCACCGCGGCGAGCGCGCTGACGAGCGCCGCGGCCTGCGGCTTCGTGCTGATCGCGCGGCGCCGCGCGATTGCGACGATCCGCTGGCATTGGGTGCTGCCCGCACTGGCGTTCGCCTCCGGCGTGACGAATCTCGGCTTCGTCTGGGGCACGATCCACGGCGAGGTCATGCGGGTGCTGCTGCTCTTCTATCTGACCCCCGCCTGGACCGCGCTCTTCGCCCATTTCATCCTGCGTGAAAGGTTGACTTGGACGGGCGCCGCGCTCGCCGCGCTGTCGCTGATGGGCGCGATGATGATGCTGTGGTCGCCGCAGCTCGGTTTGCCGCTGCCGGGCAATCTCGCCGAATGGGCGGGGCTCGCCGCGGGCATGAGCTTTGCGCTGAGCAACGTGCTGATCCTCAAGGCGAGCCGCGTGCTGCCCGGCATGAAGCCGGAAATGCGCACTGCGACGATCTTCGGCGGCGCGGCGCTCTTCAGTTCGGTCGCGTCGCTGTTCGAGGCGATGCCGGCGCCGCCCGCCGGCGCGCATTTGGGCGTCGCCGCGCTGCTCGTGCTCGGACTCGGGTTCGCGCTCGCATCGAACAACATGCTCGTCCAATACGGACTTGCCCGGGTACCGGCTAATCGCGCATCGATCATCATGCTGTTCGAGATTGTCGTGACGGCGCTGTCCGCGTGGCTGCTCGCGGGTGAAGTCCCGGGCGCGCGCGAATGGGCGGGAGGCGGGTGCATCGTGCTCGCATCGGTGCTCTCGAGCTGGCTTCATCGCGCCAAACCGGCGGCCGGGAGCGACGCCGAAGCGGGGCCCGGCGACGATTCCAAGCGTCAGGATGGGCAACGCGCGATGGTATGATTGCCACTGCTCGCGGGCCGCGCTTCGATTTCGGTTGAACGCGGCCCCAAATTTTAAGCGCCGCGGCCCGGTCCCGAGTTCTCGCCACTTTTCGCGACTACAACGGGCCAAGCGCCGCGATCTGTTTTCATTTTCCCTTTTCAATCAGCGATATCGCCGTGCGTCTGACCTCGATCAAACTCGCTGGCTTCAAGTCTTTCGTCGATCCCACGCATTTCCAGGTACCGGGCCAGCTTGTCGGCGTGGTCGGTCCCAATGGGTGCGGCAAGTCCAACATCATCGACGCGGTGCGCTGGGTGCTCGGCGAATCGCGCGCCTCCGAGCTGCGCGGCGAATCGATGCAGGACGTGATCTTCAACGGCTCGACCGCACGCAAACCGGGTAGCCGCGCGAGCGTCGAACTCGTGTTCGACAACGCCGACGGCCGCGCCGCGGGCCAGTGGGGCCAATATGCGGAAATCGCCGTCAAGCGCGTGCTGACGCGCGACGGCACGTCGAGCTACTACATCAACAACCTGCCGGCGCGCCGCCGCGACATCCAGGACATCTTCCTCGGCACGGGCCTCGGGCCCCGCGCCTACGCGATCATCGGGCAGGGCATGATCGCGCGGATCATCGAGGCGAAGCCGGAAGAATTGCGCGTGTTTCTCGAAGAGGCCGCGGGCGTCTCGAAGTACAAGGAGCGCCGCCGCGAGACCGAGAACCGCCTGCACGATACGCGCGAGAACCTCACGCGCGTCGAGGACATCGTTCGTGAGCTCGGCACGAATCTCGAGAAGCTCGAGGCGCAGGCGATCGTCGCGACCAAGTTCAAGGAGTTGCAGGCCGACGGCGAGGAAAAGCAGCGCCTCTTGTGGCTGCTGCGCAAGAACGAAGCGGCGGGCGAGCAGGAGAAGCAGCAGCGCGCGATCAGCGCCGCGCAGATCGACCTCGAAGCGCAGACCGCCAAGCTGCGCGAAGTCGAGGCGCAACTGGAAACGCTGCGGGTGGCGCACTACTCGGCGAGCGACGCAATGCAGGGCGCGCAAGGCGCGCTTTACGAGGCGAACTCCGAAGTGAGCCGCCTTGAAGCCGAGATCAAGTTCATCGTCGAATCGCGCAACCGCGTGCAGGCGCAGATCGCCGCGCTGAGCGCGCAGCGCGAGCAATGGCAGACGCAGGCCGAGAAGGCGCGCGGCGACATCGAGGACGCCGAGGAACAGCTCGCGATCGCCGAAGAAAAGGCGGTGCAGGCCGAAGAGGAAGCGGCGGCCAAGCACGACGCGATGCCGGCGCTCGAAGCGCGTTGGCGCGACGCGCAGAACCAGCTCAATGATGAGCGCGGCGGGATCGCCCAAACCGAGCAGTCGCTCAAGCTCGAAGCGGCGCATCAACGCAATGCCGACCAGCAACTGCAGCAATTGCAGCAGCGCCATGAGCGCCTGAAAGCGGAAGCGGGCGGGCTCGACGCGCCGGACGAAGCGCAGCTCGAAGAGCTGCGCATGCAGCTTGCGGAGCACGAAGAAATCCTGAACGACGCGCAAGCGCGCCTCGCCGATGCGCAGGAAACGCTGCCGCGGCTCGACGGCGAGCGCCGCGCGGCGCAGGAGCGCGTGCAGGCCGAAAGCGCGCAGATTCACCAGCTCGAAGCGCGCCTTGCCGCACTCAAGCAACTGCAGGAGAACGTCCAGACCGAAGGCAAGATCCAGCCGTGGCTCGACAAGCACGAGCTCGGTACGTTGCCGCGTCTGTGGAAGAAACTGCACGTCGAAGCAGGCTGGGAAACGGCGCTCGAATCCGTGCTGCGCGAGCGGCTTGCCGCACTCGAAGTCTCCAACCTCGATTGGGTAAAGGCATTCGCGACCGATGCGCCGCCCGCCAAGCTCGCCTTCTACGCGCCGCCCGCGGCCGGCGCGCCGCGCGAGGCGCCCGCGACGCTGCGTCCGTTGCTGTCGCTGGTGCGCATCGACGATGCCGGCATTCGCGCCGTTCTGAACGAATGGCTCGGTCAGGCATTCATGGCTGACGATCTCGCGCAGGCGCTCGCGATGCGCTCGCAACTGCCGGACGGCGCCATGTTCGTCGTGAAGGCGGGGCATCTCGTGACGCGCGTCGGCGTGCAGCTTTACGCGGCCGATTCCGAACAGGCGGGCATGCTGGCGCGCCAGCAGGAAATCGAAAACTTGACGCGTCAAGTGCGCGCGCAGGGCTTGCTCGCCGATGAGGCGAGGGCCGGCGCGATCCGTGCGGAAGCCGCGCATACCCAGGCGTCGCAAGCGCTTGCCGAGGTGCGCGGCGAAGCCGAGCGCGCCACGCAGCGCGTGCACGCGCTGCAGATGGACGTGCTCAAGCTCACGCAGGCGCACGAGCGCTACACGCAGCGCAGCACGCAGATTCGCGAAGAGCTCGAGGAGATCGGCGCGCAGATCGAAGAGCAGCGCGCCCAGCGGGCCGAATCGGAAGCGAATTTCGAGCGCTTCGACGGCCAGCTCGCCGAATTGCAAGCGCGCTTCGAAGACAATCAACTGGCGTTCGAGGCGCTGGACGAAGAGCTGACTATCGCACGCGGACAGTCGCGCGATTTCGACCGCAACGCCACCGACGCGCGCTTCGCCGTGCGCAACATGGCGAATCGCATCGACGAATTGAAGCGCAGCATCCAGGTCGCGCACGAGCAGAGCGAGCGCGTTGCCGCCTCACTCGACGACGCGCGCGCGGAACTCGAAACAATCAACGAGCAAACGGCGCACACGGGTCTGCAGGACGCGCTGGAAATCCGCGCCGTGAAGGAAGAGGCGCTACACGCCGCCCGCCTCGAACTCGACGATTTGACGGCGAAGCTGCGCCAAGCGGACGAAATGCGGCTGACCGCGGAGCGCTCGCTTCAGCCGTTGCGCGACCGGATCAACGAGTTGCAACTGAAGGAGCAGGCCGCGCGCATCAATGGCGAGCAGTTCATCGAACAGCTGACGGCAGCCGGCGTCGACGAGGCCGAATTGCAAGCGAAGCTCACGCCGGACATGAAGCCGTCGTACCTGCAAGGCGAAGTCACGCGCATCAACAACGCGATCACGGCGCTTGGACCGGTGAACATGGCGGCGCTCGAAGAGCTGGCCGCCGCGAGCGAACGCAAGACCTTCCTCGATGCTCAGTCGGCCGACCTGACGAGCGCGATCGAAACGCTCGAAGACGCGATCCGCAAAATCGACCAGGAAACGCGCACGCTCTTGCAAGGCACGTTCGACGAAGTGAACCGCCATTTCGGCGAGCTGTTCCCGCGCCTTTTCGGCGGTGGGCAGGCGAAGCTCATCATGACCGGCGACGAGATCCTCGACGCGGGCGTGCAGGTGATGGCGCAGCCGCCGGGCAAGAAGAACTCGACGATTCACTTGCTGTCGGGCGGAGAAAAGGCGCTGACCGCAACAGCGCTCGTGTTCGCGATGTTCCAGCTCAATCCGGCCCCGTTCTGCTTGCTCGACGAAGTGGACGCGCCGCTCGATGACGCAAACACCGAACGTTTCGCGAACCTTGTACGTGCGATGTCGGACAAAACACAGTTCCTGTTCATTTCGCACAACAAGATCGCGATGGAGATGGCGCAGCAGCTGATCGGTGTGACAATGCAGGAGCAAGGCGTGTCCCGAATCGTGGCTGTCGACATGGAAACGGCCGCAGGCTTTGCACAGAATACGGTTTGAACCGCTTCACGCGACGCTCGTCGCAGCGGCCCTTTGCCGCGCGATATGTCGAGCGCTTGCGTGTCGCACATAAAGAATTGCTGATGGAGCGTGCATGGACGAGTTGACACTCGGATTGATCGGCGCAGGGGCCGTGGTGGTGGGGGGCGTGGTCGTGTACAACGCGTGGCAGGGTGCGAAGGTGCGCCGCAGGATGCCAAGACCGATGCCGCCCGAGTCCGCCGAGACGCTCGCGCGCCACGATCACGAAGACGAGCTGCCGTTCATCGAACCTCAGCGGCCGAGCGCACGCCGCGAGCCGTCGCTGTCGGATGCGCCGGAAGCCGCGAGCGCTGCGCGTGTCGAGCCGAGTTTCGGCGGCGTGGCGCCGCTCGATACCCCAGCCGACATCCAGGCTGAATCGACGACGCCCAACGGGTTTCCCGAAGAGGCGGCAGTCGGGCCCGCCGTCGCGCAGGAGCGCGAGGAGCCGATTCTGCCCGCTGCGACGACAATCTCGGCGGCTCCGCCGCACATCGTCGATCGCCGTATCGATTGCATCGTGCCGATCCGCCTGGGCGGTCCGCTCGCGGGCGAAAAGATTATTCCGCTCGCGCAGCGTTTGCGCCGCGCGGGCAGCAAGCCGGTGTATATCGAAGGCAAGCCCGAGGGCGGCAACGGTTGGGAGCTGCTGCAAAACGGCGTGCGCTACGAGGAGTTGCGCGCGGCCGCGCAATTGGCGAATCGCAGCGGCCCGTTGAACGAACTCGAGTTCTCGGAGTTCGTGTCGGGCGTGCAGCAATTCGCGGACGCGATCGACGGCGCTCCCGAATTCCCCGACATGCTCGAGACGGTGTCGATGGCGCGCGAGCTCGACGCATTCGCGGCCCAATGCGACGCGCAGTTGTCGATCAACGTGATGTCCGATGGCGCGCCCTGGTCGGCGAATTACGTGCAAGCGGTCGCGTCGCAGGACGGCCTCTTGCTGTCGCGTGACGGCACGCGTTTCGTGAAGCTCGATGCGAAGCAAAGCCCGGTATTCATGCTGCAGTTCGGCGACACTAATTTTCTGCGCGATGACCTCACCTATAAAGGCGGCCAGATGATCACGCTGATCCTCGACGTGCCGGTCGCCGACGAAGACATCCTTCCGTTCAGGCTCATGTGCGACTACGCGAAGTCGCTGTCGGAGCGCATCGGCGCGCGGGTGGTGGACGATCAGCGGCGCCCGCTGCCGGAGGCGGCGCTGCTGGCGATCGAAAAGCAGCTCATGACCTTGTATGCGAAGCTCGAGGAAGCGGGGATCCCAGCCGGTTCGCCGGCTACGCGGCGACTGTTCAGCCAGTAAGTCGAGCGGGTTTCACCCCGAGTTCGAAGAAGCGAGGCCCGTCGGAAGACGGGCTTTTCGCTTGCGCGCACGGATCTCGGGCGCAGTAGATTCCCTCTTGCGCGTGGCGGCTCATTGCACTTCCTTCGGCCACGCGCCGCCTGCGATCCACGCCTTGATGGCCGCCACAACCGCTTGATCCTGGCCATAAAAACCGTGGTGCCCCTTCGCCTGACAAGGGTTGCCGCGCGCCATGCCGCCGTGCACCGTGATGAGGTCGTGTCCCGCCGCGATTTGCCGGGCGGCATGATATGAGCAGAGGAAGCACCCATCGTCCTCGTGGTGGACGAACAACTGGCGAGGCCGGATCGCTCCATAGTCGAACCCGGCGAGCGGCAACGCTTGTCCCCGCGACGGACTGCTCAACGTCGACGTGTGGACGACGGCATCCCAAACATCGGGAAGCGCGCGCCCGACGAAGGCCGATGAAATCGTGCCGCGACTCGTCCCGATCAGCACGAGCTTGGCGGAAGGGAACCGCTGGTGCAGATCCGCGGTGACTTTTTCGAGGTCCTGGGCATGGCGCGGCGACGCTCTGAACTCGTCCGAGTAGCCGCCCGGCTGGTCGGACGGCGCGTCGACGATCGCGGTGGCGAACCCGTCGACGGCAAAAAACGCACGGGCGCGCACGAGGAAATTGCCCTGTTCCCGCATCTGGATCGCGCCGTCGGCGCTTTGTGACAACTGCAGCTCGCCTTCGCCGCCGGGGAACATCACGAGGATCCATTGCGGCGCGCTCGTGTCCTGTTGCGTCAGCAAATAGGAGATCGTCGCGCCATCGGCTACTGGCACGGAGATGACCTGTTCACCCGCGAATGCGCGGTTGGCCAGCGCGAGCGCCGCGCAGGCCAGCAAGCAGGCCATTGCTCGAAGCCGCATTGCTTGCGAAAACAACGGGAGTCGCCGCATCGGTTGCCTCCGGGTCTGGGACGCAGCGCGGCCGCTTGCGAGCCCGCCGCGCTGCGTGAAGTGGCAGTGGTGGCCGCAACAGTCGCATTGCGCCGGCCGACTGTCAATCGAGCGGGGCATGCGCTAGCCGAACGGTCTATCCAAACGCTTTGCGGCGTGTGCGCCGGCTCGCGTTTATTGGCCATTCGGCCGATGCGACGGGGCACGCTTCCTGCGATAATCTGGGGTCTGATTTTTCTCCGAGATTGCGCCACAGCATGGCACGAACGACCGTTGAACCGTCCCCCGCCAAGCCGGCAGAGCGCGCCGCGTGGCTGCGCGCCGAGCTCGAACGCGCGAATCACGCGTACTACGTGCTCGACCAGCCGGATTTGCCCGACGCGGAATACGACCGGCTCTTCAAGGAGCTCGAGCAAATCGAGTCGGAGCACGCCGACCTGATCACGCCGGAGTCGCCGACGCAGCGCGTCGGCGGTCAGGCCGCGAGCGGTTTCGAGCCAGTCGTTCATGCGATGCCGATGCTGTCGCTGAACAACGGCTTCGCCGACGAAGACATCGTCGCGTTCGACAAGCGTGTGTCCGACGCGCTCGGCACATCGCCGGTGGACTACGCCTGCGAACTCAAGTTCGACGGCCTCGCGATCTCGCTGCGCTACGAGGGCGGCCGTTTCG
>DATGHJ010000204.1:0-5071 GCA_035308085.1 Trinickia sp.
GCAGGCCAGCTTGGCGCGCTGCCGGAGACCGTGCGATGAACAACGTGCTGCAGGACCTGAGTCTTTGGAATGTCGCGATCGCGGCGCTCCTGATCGTCGTGAACGGGGCGGTGTCGGTCGCGCTGTCGCTCGACCTCGGGCGCAAGCTCGCGTGGGCCGCCGCGCGCACCGTCGTGCAGCTCCTGGCGATCGGCTATGTGCTCAGTTGGGTGTTCGCGAATGCGCGCTGGTACGTCGTGCTGCCGCTGATGGCGCTGATGACGATCATCGCGGGCCTCGCCGGCTCGCAGCGCGGCGCGCGCACCTACCGCGGCCAGCTCGCGGACAGCATCGCGTCGATCTGGATCAGCTCCTGGCTCGTCGCCGCGGTCGGGCTCTTCGTCGTGATCCGCATCCATCCGTGGTACGAGCCGCAGTACGCGATTCCGATTCTAGGCATGGTGCTCGGCAACACGCTCACGGGCGTGTCCCTCGGCATCGAGCGGATGACGGAGGAATTGACGGCGCGGCGCGACCGCGTCGACATGGCGCTCGCGCTCGGCGCGTCGCGCTGGGAAGCCGCGCAGGGGCCCGCGAAGCAGGCCGTACGCGCCGGCATGATTCCGACGTTGAATCAGATGGCCGTGGTCGGCGTCGTGAGCCTGCCGGGGATGATGACTGGCCAGGTGCTCGCCGGACAGTCGCCACTGCAGGCAGTGAGATACCAGATCGTGATCATGTTCCTGATCGCGGCATCATCGGCGCTCGGCACGGTGGGCGCCGTGCTGCTCACCTACCGGCGGCTCTTTTCGCCGGAGCACCGCTTTCTGGCGTCACGGCTCGTCGAGCGCAGCGCGCGGCGCTAGCGCGCTGCGCGCTCCTCGTCAGCGCTTGGCGGACACCGCCACCTGCGAGCCGTCGCTCAAAGTGAGCGTCTTCACGCTGCCGTTGGTCGGCATCGTGAAGCGCACGATCTGCGAGAGCGACACGTTCTTCGGGCATCGAATCTGTTTGCCGCCGGATTCGACCGCGGTCATGCCGTGCGGCGTCAGCGCCTGGAAGCTCAACTGCACCGTCGCCGTGCCGTCGTGCGCGACGACCGGCGCGAAGCGAATCTGCGTCTGCCGGATCATCGCGCCGTTCGCATCGAGCGGCAGCGACGCGTAGTCCGGGCACTGCTGGACTACCGCAACGGGGCCGCCAGGCGGCACGGTCTTCCAGTTGAAGTCGTCGGTCTGGCCGGAGCTGATCGTGCGCGTCTCCTGTGAGTTGCCGAATTGCTTGGACGTGACCTTGACGGTGTATTGGATCGGCCCGTCGAACGGCACTTGCGACGTGACGGTGATCGGGGGCGCCGCGGAGGCGGCTGCGGCGAACATTCCCGCAGCCAGGGCGGCAACGGCGGCAGCAGTGGAACGGGAAGCGGGTTTGCGGCGACGGCTCATGCTGTGACCTCCTCGTTGTGCGGCCCCGCGACACAGGCCGCGCGAGCCGGATGCATGATGCCTTTAAAGTCTAACGCCAACCGGCCCGCGCCGCGCCGGTTGGCGATCGGGTATTACCCCGCTTGCGCTCGTGTCAAAACCCATCCTCAAAACCCGCTCAACACCAGCTTGCCGATCGCGCGCCCTTCTTCGAGCATTCGATGCGCGCGCCGCACATTGTCTGCGTTGATCGGGCCGAGATGTTTGCCGACCGTCGTGCGCAGCGCGCCCGCATCGACGAGCCGCGCCACTTCGGTCAGGAGCTTGTGCTGCTCGATCATGTCGGGCGTGCCGAACATCGAGCGCGTGAACATGAATTCCCAGTGAAACGCGGCGCTTTTCGTTTTCAGCAGTTCCACCGCGATCGGCTTGTCGTTCTCGACGATCGTGCAAATGCCGCCCTGCGCGCGGATCGCCTGCGCCACCGCGGGAAAATGCCTGTCGGTGTCGTTGAAGATCAGCACATAGTCGACCTGGGCGTTGCCCGCTTCCTTCAGTTGCGCGGGGATATCGCCGAAGTGGTCGACGATGTGATCGGCGCCGAGTTCGCGCGCCCATTTCGCCGATTCGGGGCGCGAAGCCGTCGCGATCACCGTCAGCTTCGCCAGCTGCTTGGCGAGCTGAATGCCGATCGAGCCTACGCCGCCCGCGCCGCCGACGATCAGCACCGACTTGCCCGCATCCGCGCCCTGCGGCGACACGCGCAGCCGGTCGAACAGCGCTTCCCATGCGGTAATCGCGGTAAGCGGCAGCGCGGCGGCCTGTGCGAAATCGAGCGACGCGGGTTTGCGGCCGACAATGCGCTCGTCGACGAGGTGGTATTCGCTGTTCGCGCCCGGCCGCGTGATGCTGCCCGCATAGAACACCGGATCACCGGACTTGAACAGCGTGACGTCGGGGCCGACCGCCTCGACGGTGCCCGCGGCGTCCCAGCCGAGCACGCGCGGCGCGGACTCGACGATGTCCTTCGGCGAGCGCACCTTGTAGTCGACTGGATTGACCGAGATCGCTTCGATTTTGACGAGCAAATCGCGGCCGGCCGGCTGAGGCTTGTCGATTTCGACGTCGATGAGGGCTTCCGGATGGTCGATCGGCAGATAACGGTAAAGGCCAACGGCTTTCATGGCGGCTCCTGGTGGGTTCGGTTTTCTATCGATGAAGCGGGCGACTTCGGCCACTCACCTCCGTGCTTCATTGCGGCGCGTGGCGAACTGGGTTGACCGCATCGTAGGACGATTCGTCATCTGATAAAACCGGCATAATCACTGAAACATTTTCTTGAATTTCAGAATGATGGAAACACGCGCGCTTCCGGCCGGCCCGGCAGGGGCCGGCAGCCGCCTCGATTTGCTCGACGTCGCGCTGTTCCTGCGCGCGGCTTTGCTCGCCAACGTGTCCGCGGCCGGGCGGGAGTTTGGTTTGTCCGCAGCGGTCGCGAGCGCCCGGCTCGCCAATCTCGAGCGGCTGCTCGGCGCGCGCTTGCTGCACCGGACCACGCGGCGCGTGAGCCTCACGCAAGAAGGCGAGGCGTTCATCAAGCACGCGCAGGCACTTCTCGACGCGGCCGATGCCGCCCGCGCGTCGGTCGGCCACGCGCGCGACGAGCCGCAAGGCCGGCTTCGCGTCTCGATGACGTCGTCGTTCGGGCGCCAGCACGTCTCGCCCGTGATCCCCGCGTTCCTGCGGCGCAATCCGGGCGTCTCGGTCGATTTGCGGATGTCGGACCGGATCGTCGATCTCGTCGACGAAGGCATCGACGTGGCGATCCGGATCGGCGCGCTCAAGGATTCGTCGCTCGTCGCGCGCAAGCTCGCGGCGAACCGGCGCGTGATCTGCTGCGCGCCGGCGTATCTGGAAGCCCGTGGCGTCCCGCATCATCCTGAAGAACTCGCGCGACACGAATGCATCGTGCTGTCGGGCCAGCGCGACTGGTCGTTCGTGACGCCGGCGGGGCCGGTCGGCGTCCGCGTCGGCGGGCGGCTCGCCACCGACAACGGCGAGGTGATCCGCGACGCCCTGCTCGCCGGTTTCGGCATCGCCATCAAATCGACGTGGGACGTCGCCGGCCATCTCGCGAGCGGCAAGCTCGTGACCGTGCTCGACAGCTACCCGCTCGCGGAAACGGTGGCGATCTGGGCGGTCTACCCGACGCGCGCGTTCGTGCCGACCAAGACGACGGCGTTTATCGATTTTCTGGCAGCGCATTTCGGCGATCCGCCGTATTGGGATTTACCAAGCGCGCACCCAACCGCGTAGCGGTTTGCCGCGACTATCCGCGACGACACCGTCAACGCACCTCGCACGGCACCGCCGTGTACCCGCGAAAGCGCGCGCCAGTTCGCTTGCACAGCCGGACGCTGGCGCTTGGGGTTCGGGACACATCGGCGGTCTGCGCAGTACACCGACCCGCTACAATAGCCGGATTTTCCACGCGCCGCTCGCGCCCTCCGCCCCCACGCGCCTCCCATGAATCTCGTCATCCAAAGCCCCGCGCCCCTGGCCGCCGCCCACGTCAAACCGCTCGTCGCGCTCGCACGCGGCGCCGGCTCCACGCCCATCGACGACTTCGCCATTCGCATCGAAGGCGCCGACCCGGCCCAGCGCGAGGACCTCGAAGTCTATTGCGGCACGCACGCGCTCGATTACGCGTTCGTCGAGCCGGGCAAGACGCTGCGCGATTTCGGGCTCGTCGCAATGGACATGGATTCGACGCTCATCACGATTGAGTGCATCGACGAGATCGCCGATTTTTGCGGGTTGAAAGCCGAAGTCGCCGCGATCACCGAAGCCTCGATGCGCGGCGAGATCAAGGATTTCAACGAGAGCCTGAGGCGACGCGTGGCGCTCTTGAAGGGGCTCGACGCGAGCGCGCTGGAGCGCGTTTATGACGAGCGCCTGCAGCTATCGCCGGGCGCCGAGGCGATGCTGGCCGGTGCGAAGGCCGCCGGCTTGCGCACGCTGCTGGTGTCGGGCGGCTTCACGTTCTTCACCGAAAAGCTCAAGGCGCGCCTCGATCTCGACTTCACGAACGCGAACACGCTCGAAATCGTCGACGGCAAGCTGACCGGGAACGTGCTCGGCGAGATCGTCAATGCCGACGTAAAAGCGCGCACGCTGCGCGAGACCTGCGCGAAGTTCGGCATCGTGCCGGCGCAAGCGATCGTGATGGGCGACGGCTCGAACGACTTGAAGATGATGGCGGAAGGCGGCTTGTCGGTCGCGTTCCGCGCGAAGCCCGTCGTGCGGGCGGCGGCCAGCGTCGCGTTAAATTACGTCGGGCTCGACGGGTTGTTGCGGCTCTTCTGAACGTCAAGCGGGGCGTGCCTGGTCAGGCACGCCCCGTTTCATTGCCGCGCTAAAACATCGCGACACCAGCCTTCACGCGAGCGCCGCGACCATCGCCCGCTCGATATCCGCGCGCAAATCCGCTTCCTCTTCCAGCCCGACATAGAACCGCACAAGCGTGCCGCGGTGCGGCCACGTCGACGCCGTGCGCATCGACGCGATGTCGTACGGCATCGCGAGGCTGTGCGCGCCACCCCAGCTCCAGCCAATGGCGAACAACTCCAGTGCCTCGACGAACGCGTCGATTTGCGTTGCACTGTAGC
>DATGHJ010000205.1:0-4735 GCA_035308085.1 Trinickia sp.
CCTGCAGAGACGCGTAGTCGGGCTCGACACCCGCTTTCTTGAGCAGCTCGGCGATCACGGCTTCGTGGATGTCGGAGCTCTGGCGCAGATCGATGCTCGCCAGATGGAAGCCGAACACCTCGGAGGCACGCGCGAGGGGCGCCAAGCGCGGCGTCGCGAGCGATTCGCCGTGATGCCCGGCGAGCGAATCGATCAGCACCTTGAGGTCGCGCGTGAATTCACTCGCGTCGGCATAGGGCTTCGCGCGCACCTGCGGGCCGCTGCGGCCCGCGCCGCGCACCGGCACGACGCCTTCGCCGAGCCGCACGCGCGCGCTTGCCGCGAGCCGCGTGTACATGCCGATCAGCGCGCGGCGATACGGCTCGTCGACGCGGTGCGGCGACTGGTCCGGCGACGCCGCGGCGAGTTCCTTCAGCTCGTCGCTCGCGCTCGCGAGCATGTTCGACACCGATAGCTCCGCGCCGAGCTTGTGCACTTCTTCGAGGTAGTGCTCGAGGATCACGGCGGCTTGCCGCGAGATCGCTTCTTCGAGCGTCGCGGCGGTCACGTTCGGGTTGCCGTCGCGGTCGCCGCCGATCCAGCTGCCCATCTGGAGGAACGGCGGCAGGCGCGTGGCGAGGCCGTGCTCGGCGAGCTCGGCTTCGATGTCGGCGTAGAGCGCGGGAATCTCGTTCAGGAACGTCGAGCGGTAGTACGACAGCGCGTTTTCGATTTCATCGGCGACGGTCAGGCGCGAGTCGCGCAGCATGCGCGTCTGCCAGAGCGACGTGACACGCGCGCGCAACAGGGCCTCGTTCCGGGCCCGCTCGCGAGCGGTGAGCGGCTGGTCGCGCTCGGCGAGCAAACGCGCGATGTCGCGCTGCGCATCGAGGATGCTCTTGCGCGACACTTCGGTAGGGTGCGCGGTGAGCACGGGCATGATCAGCGCGTCGTGGAAGAACTGCTCGAGCACCGGCGTTGCGGCGGCGCCCGCTTGCGTCAGGCGCGCGAGCGCGTAGGCGATCGTGCCCGCCTGCGGCGCGGAGCCCGCGAGCGCGTGGACGCGGCGGCGGCGGTTGTGGTGACGGTCCTCGGCGATGTTCGCCAGGTGCGAGAAATAGCTGAACGCGCGCACGACGCTCACCGTCTGCTCGGGCGTGAGCGCGCGAAGCTTCTTGTCGAGCGTCTGCGCGGCGCTGCTGTCGTCTTCGCGGCGGAATTTGACCGCGCTTTGGCGAATCGTCTCGACGACGTCGAACACCGTGTCGCCTTCCTGCTCACGCACGACGTCGCCGAGCAGGCGGCCGAGGTAGCGGATGTCCTGGAACAGCGGCTGATCCTTGTCCTCGCGGTTGCGGCCTTGCGCGCGCGGCGCCGGCGCAGCGGCCTGGCTCGCGTCGTTGGCCGCATTTCTCGCACGGGACTTGCCGGTGGTTTTCGCTTCGGCGAGCGGCGCAATGGCTTCGGTTTCGATAGCTTGCACGGCCTTGATCGCCTTGATGGCCTTGATGGCTTTGGCGCTCTTGGTCGATTGAGCCGCTTTCACGGTTTTTGCGGCCTTCACCGTTCGGGGCGCCTTGGCTGATTTGGCTGCCTTCGTGGCAGACGCGGCCGGGGCGGCCGATTCGTGGGCGGGCGATGCAGCATTGCGGCGGGCAGGGCGCGCCGATCCGGAAGACGTCACGATGATTTCCTCAGTGAAGCCAGAGTCTATGAATAGATGGATGGACTGCGGGTAAAGCAACTACGGAACCTACGATAGCCGCGCCCAACTTCGAGATGCGGCGCGCGAACTGCGGACATCGGTACGGCTTTGTTTGCTGCGGGCGCCGCGGGCGGCTTGGTCCAAGCGGGACGGACCTTGCATTGCATCATCGCTCACGCGGCGCCGGTGTGCGCGAACGAGCGTGCGTGCGATGGGCCGGGCACGGGCTTGTGGCCCGGGCTCCGGTGGCTTCGGGGCAGTGCTGCGGATGCGGGCGGCGCAGGCTGGTTGCGCCGTTGTCTCCGGACGGCAGCAAGGCTTCGGGTCCTGCCTGTCCGGAGAATCGGGCAGGACCTGCGTGCTACCATTCTTCGTTATCCATCCCGTCATTCGAAGCCATACGCAATGAACTCCGAGACGCTTTCCGCCACGCCGCCGCGCACCCTCGTGATCGCCTCGCGGGAGAGCCGCCTGGCGATGTGGCAGGCCGAACACGTGCGCGATGCGCTGCACAAATTATATCCATCTTGCGACGTAAAAATCCTCGGAATGACGACACGCGGGGATCAGATTCTCGATCGCACCTTGTCGAAAGTCGGTGGTAAGGGGCTCTTCGTGAAGGAGCTCGAGACCGCGCTCGCCGACGGCCGCGCCGATCTCGCCGTGCACTCGCTGAAAGACGTGCCGATGGAGCTTCCCGAGGGTTTCGCGCTCGGTGCCGTCATGGAGCGCGAGGACCCGCGCGACGCGTTCGTTTCGAACGACTACGCATCGCTTTCGGCGCTGCCGGCGGGCAGCGTCGTCGGCACGTCGAGCCTGCGCCGCGAAGCGATGCTGCGCGCGCGCTATGCGCAGCTCGTCGTGCGGCCGCTGCGCGGCAATCTGGATACGCGGCTCGCCAAGCTCGATCGCGGCGAGTACGCGGCGATCATACTCGCGGCCGCGGGCTTGAAGCGCCTGGGCCTTGGCGCGCGCATCCGGGCGCTGCTCGATGCTGGCGACAGCCTTCCGGCAGCCGGCCAGGGTGCGCTCGGCATCGAGATTCGCGCGGGGCGCCCCGATCTCGCCGCGTGGCTCGCGCCGCTGCATCACGAGGCGACGGCGCTGGCCGTCGAAGCGGAGCGAATGGTGTCGCGCGCCCTTGGCGGCAGTTGTGAGGTGCCGCTCGCCGCGCACGCGATGTGGCACGACGGCGCGCTGCATTTGAAGGCCCGCGTGTCGACGCCCGACGGCGCGCGCGTACTCGCGGCCGAAGCGTCCGCACCCGTGACGAGCCCCGAGCGGGCGCTCGCGCTTGGGGCGCAAGTCGCGGCGTCGCTCGAAGCGCAGGGCGCGCTCGAGATCGTCCGCTCGCTCGCCGCCGGCAACGGCGGCCAGCCCGCCGCGTGATGGCGGGCGTCACGAACGGCCGCCCGCAGCCGGACGCGTTCACGGCGGTCGTTACCCGACCGGCCGGACAGTCGGGTGAACTGTCCGCTCGGCTTGCCGCCGAGGGCATCGGAACGCTCGAATTTCCGCTGATCGATATCGCGCCTGTCGTGGACGACGCGCCGCTGCGTGCGGCGTTCGCGTCGCTCGATAGTTTTGCGCTGGTCGTGTTCGTGTCGCCGAACGCGGTCGATCACGCGTTTGTGACGTTCGACGCGATCTGGCCGCATGCGCTGCCGATCGGCGTGGTGGGCCCGGGCAGCGTCGCGGCGCTGGCCCGCCATGGGGTCGCCGCGCCCGGGCATCGAATCGTGAGCCCTTCGTCGTCGGTCGACGACGACGGCGCGCGCTTCGACTCGGAAGCGCTCTATGCCGCGCTCGAAACAGAGCTCGGAGAGGGCGCGTTTTACGGCAAGCGCGTGTTGATCGTGCGCGGCGACGGCGGCCGTGAATGGCTCGCGGATCGCTTGCGCGAGGCGGGCGCGCAGGTCGAGGCAGTCGCCGCGTACCGGCGCGTCGTGCCGGACCCGTCGATCGGCGCCTGGGAGCGCGTGCACGCGCTGCTCGCAGGCGCGCCGCACGCATGGCTCGTGACGAGCTCCGAGGGCGTGCGCAATCTGAACGACCTCGCGCACGAGCATCTGACGGCAACCGAAATCACCGCGCTCAAGCGCGCGCCGCTTGTCGCGCCCCATCCGCGCATCGCCGAGACCGCGCGCGGATTGGGTTTTGATAGCATTACGATGTCCGGCGCGGGTGATGAACGCATCGTCCGCGCACTCGCCGCCTGCGCGCAGGCGCAGGCGCAACTCGCCGCGCCCAGCGCGGCGGCGTCCCGCGCCTCCTTCAATCAACCGGCTTCGACCAACCCGGCCCCTACCCGCATGAGCGATACGAACGATACCAACAACGTGACTCCCCAGCCGGCCGTGGCGCCTCCGCCGTTGCCGCCGAACCAGCCGTTTACGCCTTACGAAGCGCAAAAGCGCGGTGGCATGGGCGTAGCGCTCCTGTGGTTCATCGTGATCGTGTTCCTCGCGGCGGCGGGCGTCGGCGGTTTTGCGCTCAACCGTAAGGTCGAGCGCATGGACGCGCGGCTCGGGCAACGCCAGCAGGCGAACGACGCACAAGTGGCCGAGTTGCGCGTGAAGACCGATCAGGCGCTCGCCACGGTGCATCAGGTCGATTCGCAGTTCTCGCAGCTCGAAGGCAAGCTCGCCGACGCGCAAAATGCGCAGCAGGCGCTGCAGCAGCAATACGCCGACCTCGCGCGCAATCGCGACGACTGGACCCTCGCCGAAGTCGAGCAGATGCTCTCGAGTGCGAGCGAACAACTCCAGTTGACGGGCAACACGCAGCTCGCGCTCTTCGCACTGCAAAGCGCGGACTCGCGGCTCGCCGCGTCGTACAGCCCGCAAGCGCTGACCGTGCGCAAGGCGATCGCACAGGACATCGACAAGCTCAAGGCCGCACCGTCCACCGATTTGACGGGCCTTGCAATCAAGCTCGACAACGCGATCGAACAGGCCGACACGCTGCCGCTCGCAGGCGAGGCGCCGATCGCGCGCGCCACGCCGCACGCGAACACGCCGGCCGACACGGCGAAGGTCGCGGCCGCGACCG
>DATGHJ010000206.1:0-2154 GCA_035308085.1 Trinickia sp.
GCCCGGCGCTGGGCCGCCGTTGATGTCCGCCGCGGTGTAGCCGTTGTAACGCACCACCATCTCGGGGCCATACGTCGGCGTCACCTTCACGAGCGATGACAAGGGCACCATGTCGCCGTTCGCGTTGCGCGTCTTCAGCAGGCCGATGTCCTCGGGATGCGCGCGGAACGGCGCATCCGCCTGCACGCGAACCTGATACACGCGACCGAAACGATTGAAGTCGTTCACGTACAGCGAGCCGAGATAGGTCTGCAGCGTGTCGAACACGTCCGTCACGGGCACGCCGAGCTGTTTCGCCTTGACCCGGTCGAGATCGACGTTCAATTGCGGCACGTTGATCTGATAGCTCGTGAAGAGCGGCCCAAGTTCCGGCGCCGATTGCGCGCGCTTGATGAACGCCTGCGTCGCGTCGTCGAGCTGCGCGTAGCCGAGCGCGCCGCGGTCTTCGATCTGCAGCTTGAAGCCGCCGAGCGTACCGAGGCCGAGCACCGGTGGCGGCGGGAACACGGCGATGAACGCGTCCTTCATGCTCCCATATTGCTGATTGAGCGCACCTGCTATCGCGCCTGCCGACAGCGCCTTGCCCTTGCGCTCATCGAACGGCTTGAGCGTGACGAACACGATGCCCGCGCTCGAGCTGTTCGTGAAGCCGTTCACCGACAAGCCAGGGAACGCCACCGCGCTTTCTACGCCCGGCTGCTTGAGCGCCACGTCGCCCATGTCGCGAATTACTTTCTCGGTACGGTCGAGCGATGCGCCGTTTGGCAGCTGCGCGAACGCGATCAGATACTCCTTGTCCTGCGCGGGCACGAAACCGCCGGGCACGATGTGGGTGACGAACACGGTTGCGCCGAGCAGCACCGCGTAGACCCCGAGCATCGCCGCCTTGCGGCCCAGCACGCTGCGCACGCCCTTGCCGTAAGCCACCGAACCGCGCTGGAACACCTTGTTGAACCGCGCGAAGAAGCCGCCGAACACTTTGTTCATCGCACGCGTGAGCCAGTCTTCAGGCGCATCGTGTCCACGCAACAGCAGGGCTGACAACGCCGGCGAAAGCGTCAGCGAGTTGAACGCGGAGATCACCGTGGAAATCGCGATGGTCATCGCAAACTGCTTGTAGAACTCGCCTGTCAGGCCACTCATGAATGCAAGCGGAACGAACACGGCCACGAGCGTCAGCGCGATCGCGATGATCGGCCCGCTCACTTCGCGCATCGCCTTGTAGGTCGCCTCCCGCGCGGTCAAGCCCTCCGAGATGTTGCGCTCGACGTTCTCGACCACCACGATCGCATCGTCGACCACGATCCCGATCGCGAGCACCATCCCGAACAGCGATAGCGCGTTGATCGAGAACCCGAAGCCAAGCAAGAGCGAAAACGTACCGACGATCGACACCGGCACCGCGACGAGCGGAATGATCGATGCACGCCACGTCTGCAGGAACACGATCACGACGATCACGACGAGCGCAATCGCTTCGAGCAGCGTGTGGATGACTGCGTGGATGCTCGAACGCACGAACTGTGTCGGGTCATAGACGATCTTGTAGTCGACGCCCGCCGGGAAGTCCTGCTTCAAGTCCTTCATCGCCTCGCGCACTTGATCCGAGATCTGCAGCGAGTTCGCGCCAGGTTGCTGGTTGATTGCGAGCGCCACAGCCGGCTTGTTGTCGAGCAGCGAACGCAGGCCGTATTCCGATGCAGCCAGCTCGACGCGCGCGACGTCGCGCAGATACGTCACGCCGCCATCGGGCGAGGTCTTCAGAATGATGTTTCGAAACTGGTCTTCCGTTTGCAGGCGTCCGCGCGCATTCACCGACAGTTGCAGCGGCACGCCCGGACCCGACGGCGAGCCGCCGATCACACCGGCCGCCACTTGCACGTTCTGTTCGCGGATCGCGTTGACCACGTCGGTCGCCGTCATGTTGTGCTCGGCCACCTTCTGCGGATCGAGCCATACACGCATCGCGTAGTCGCCCGAGCCCCACAGCTGCACTTCGCCCACGCCGGCAATCCGCTCGAGACGATCCTTCACGTTGATCAGCGCGTAGTTGCGCAGATACGTCATGTCGTAGCGGTTGTCCGGCGAGATCAAGTGCACGACCATCGTGAGCGTCGGCGAGCTCTTGATCGTCGTGACGCCGAGACGCTGCAC
>DATGHJ010000207.1:0-8586 GCA_035308085.1 Trinickia sp.
CGATGCATCGTGAGGGCGGGCTCCGGCGCGTGCGCGAACGGCGCGCCGACGCGGCCGGTGCGGCTCATGCCGTGCCATTGGTCGCGCAGGCGTCCGGTGACGAGGCGGAACGGATAGCGCGCGTCGACAGGCTCGGCGACCGGCAGATAGCGCGTCGCTTGAAAGCACGCGCGGCCGTCGGCGGTGGCGAAGATGCCGTCGGTATAGCGACGCGCTTGGCCTTGCACCGCATCAGCCGCGAACGGCCACTGCTGCGGGCCATCGGTTTCGAGCTTCGCGTACGACAACCCGCTGATATCCAGATCGCGTCCCGCAGTGAGTGTGCGATGTTCGTCGAAGACGGCTTGCGGCGTTTCGAAGCCAAACAAGGTTTGCGTTCGCGATGACAGCCGCGCTTCGATGCGTCGCGCGACTTCGTTGACGATCCACCAATCGGGTTTCGCTTCACCCGGCGCATCGACTGCCGCCTGCACGCGCGAAATGCGCCGCTCCGAATTCGTGACGGTGCCCGATTTCTCGCCCCAGCTCGCGGCAGGCAAGAGCACGTCCGCGTAGGGGACGGTATCGGTCTGCGCGAACGCCTCCTGCACGACGACGAATTCGGCGGTGTTCAACGCTTCGCGCACGCGCGCGATGTCGGGCATCGAATGCACGGGGTTCGTGCATGCGATCCAGATTGCCTTGATCTTGCCGCTGCGCACGGCTTCGAACATGTCGACGGCGGGCAGTCCGGGGCGCTCCGACAATCCTTCTACGCCCCACAGTGCCTCCACTTCGGCACGGTGCGCGGGATTGCCGATATCGCGATGCGCGGCCAGCATCGTCGCCATGCCGCCGACTTCGCGTCCGCCCATCGCGTTGGGCTGCCCCGTCAGCGAGAACGGCCCCGCGCCGGGACGGCCGACTTGGCGCGTCGCGAGATGCAGGTTGATGAGCGCGAGGTTCTTGTCGGTACCGTGGCTCGATTGATTGAGGCCCATGCAGTAGAGCGAGAGCGCCGCCGGGCTCGCGCCGAACCACTCGGCCGCCTGCAGCAGCGCGCGCTCTTCGATCCCGCAGATCTCGGCCGCCATGCGCGGCGTGTATTCGCGCACGAGCGCCTTCAGCGCATCGAAGCCCTCGGTGTGCGCGTCGATGTACGCGCGCTCGAGCATGCCTTCCCAGATGAGGTGATGCAGCATGCCGTTGAAAAGCGCGACGTCGGTGCCGGGCTGGATCGCGAGATGCAAGTCGGCCATCGCGGCCATGTCGGTGCGGCGCGGATCGACGACGATCCAGCGGATGTCCGGATGCTTCGCCTTCGCTTCTTCGAGCCGCCTGAACAGCACCGGATGCGCATCCGCCATGTTGCTGCCCGCGAACAGCACGGTCCGCGCGAGTTCGAGGTCTTCGTAGCAGGTTGGCGGGCCGTCCGCGCCGAACGCCTTCTTGTACGCGGTGACCGCACTCGACATGCACAGGCGCGAGTTGGTATCGATGTTGTTGGTCTTGACGAGCCCCTTCGCGAGCTTGTTGAAGACGTAGTAGTCCTCGGTCAGCAACTGGCCGGAGATGTAGAACGCGACCGCATCGGGTCCGTGGCGTTCGATGATCTGCGCGAACCGCTCGGCGACGAGATCGAGCGCGCTCGGCCAGTCGGCGGGCGCGCGCTCGGCGTCGCGCGTCGCGCGCACTTCGGGGCGCAGCAGGCGCCCCGTCACGCTTTGCACGGTCAGCGGCAACGAGCGGCCCTTCGTGCACAGCCGGCCGTAGTTCGCCGGGTGCTCCGGATCGCCTTGAATGCCGGTGATGCGGCCGTCCTCGGCTTCGACGAGCACGCCACAGCCCACGCCGCAATAGCAACAAGTGGAACGGGTGACGGTTTTCATGGCGTTGGCGTTCGTGGCGGTTGAGGACGATTCAATCGATTCAAGCGGTTCAAGCGGTTCAGGCGAGGCAGACGAACACCGCTTCGCCCTCCACCTTGACCGGAAAGCGCCGCGCGCAGCCTTCATCGGGCGCGCGCGCTTCGCCGCTTGCGAGTTCGATATTCCATGCGTGCAGCGGGCACGTCACGGCCTCGCCATGCACGATGCCTTGCGAAAGCGCACCGCCTTTGTGCGGGCAGTGGTCGAGCAGCGCGAACACCTGGTCCGTCGCGGTGCGGAAGATCGCGACGTTGCCTTGCTCGCGCTCGAGCACGCGGCTGCCGAGACGCGGAATGTCGGACACGTTGCATACGTGAGTCCACGTCGAAGGGAATTGCATATCCATGACCCGTTCCTTGAATCCTTAAGCGACGACCTTGATCGGGATGTACTCGTGCTTCTGCGCACCGCCCACGCGGGCTTCCCACGGATCGGGCAGTCCCTCGAGCGAGTACAGCAGGCGTTCGTACAGCGCCTTGCGGTTCGCGGCATCGTCGACGATCTTCTTCTTCACGTAGTCGAGCCCGACGCGCGCGATGTAGTGCACGGTGCGCTCGAGGTAGTGCGCTTCCTCGCGATAGAGCTGCAGGAATGCGCCGCTGTATTCCTTCACTTCGTGGGAAGTCTTCACCTTGGCCAGAAATTGCGCGACTTCGGTCTTGATGCCGCCGTTGCCGCCGACATACAACTCCCAGCCACTGTCGACCGCGATCACGCCGACGTCCTTGATGCCGGCCTCCGCGCAATTGCGCGGGCAGCCGGACACGGCGAGCTTCACTTTGTGCGGCGACCACATGTTCGCGAGCATGGTCTCGAGATCGATGCCCATTTGCGTGCTGTTCTGCGTGCCGAAGCGGCAGAACTCGCTGCCCACGCAAGTTTTCACGGTGCGGATCGATTTGCCGTACGCGTGGCCCGACTTCATGCCGAGGTCCTTCCACACGTTGACGAGGTCTTCCTTCTTCACGCCGAGCAAGTCGATGCGCTGACCGCCCGTGACCTTGACCATCGGAATGTGGTACTTGTCGGCGACATCGGCGATACGGCGCAATTCGTCGGGCGTCGTGACGCCGCCCTTCATCTGCGGCACCACGGAGAACGTGTTGTCCTTCTGGATGTTCGCGTGCACGCGTTCGTTGACGAAGCGGCTTTGCGGATCGTCGACGGCGTCGCGCGGCCAGGTCGAGATCAGGTAGTAGTTGATCGCGGGGCGGCAGCTCGCGCAGCCGTTCGGCGTGCGCCATTCGAGGAAGTCGTAGACGGCCTGGTGCGAGATCAGCTTGTGTTCGCGGATCGCGCGGCGCACTTCGTCGTGGCTGCGGTCCGTGCAGCCGCAGACGGCCTTCGTCTTCGGCGTTTCCTGAAAGCTCGTGCCGACCGTGCTCATCAGGATCTGCTCGACGAGGCCCGAGCACGAGCCGCAGGAGCTCGCGGCCTTGGTGTGCTTCTTGACGTCGTCGAGCGTGAACAGGCCCTTCTCGGTGATCGCCTTGACGATCGTGCCTTTGCACACGCCGTTGCAGCCGCAGACTTCGTCGCTGTCGGCCATCGCCGCCGCCTTGTCGTGGCCCTGCACGCCCGCGTCGCCGATGCTCGATTCGCCGAACATGATGTGGTCGCGCAACTCGCCGAGCTTGCGGCCTTCGCGCAGCAGCTTGAAGTACCACGCGCCGTCGGCCGTGTCGCCGTAGAGGCAGGCGCCGACGAGCTGGTCGTCCTTGATCACGAGCTTCTTGTACACGCCGCCCGACGGGTCGGACAGCACGATCTCCTCCGTGCCGTCGCTGCCCAGAAAATCGCCCGCGGAAAAGAGGTCGATGCCGGTGACCTTGAGCTTCGTCGACAGCACCGAACCCTTGTAGCTGCCGATGCCCATCAGCGCGAGGTGGTTCGCGCACACCTTGGCCTGCTCGAAGAGCGGCGCGACGAGACCGTAGGCGATGCCGCGATGGCTCACGCATTCGCCGACCGCGTAGACGCGCGGGTCATACGTTTGCAGCGTGTCGTTGACGACGATGCCGCGGTTGCAATGCAGCCCCGCCGATTCGGCGAGCGTGGTGTTCGGGCGGATGCCGGCCGCCATCACGACGAGATCGGCGGGGATCGCGTCGCCGTCCTTGAAGCGCACGCCCGTCACGTCGCCCGCGTCGTTCCCGATGATTTCCGAGGTCGCCTTCGAGAGCAGGAACGCAAGCCCGCGTGCTTCGAGCGAGCGCTGCAGCAGCTTGCCCGCAGTCGCGTCGAGCTGGCGCTCGAGCAGCGTATCGGCGAGGTGCACGACGGTCACGTCCATGCCGCGCAGCTTCAGGCCGTTCGCGGCTTCGAGGCCCAACAGGCCGCCGCCGATCACGACCGCGTGCTTTTTGACCTTCGCGGCTTCGATCATCGCTTCCGTATCGTAGATGTCGCGATATGTGATGACGCCTTTGAGCGTGTTGCCCGGCACCGGCAGGATGAACGGCGACGAGCCGGTCGCGATCAGCAGACGGTCGTAGGGAGCCTCGATGCCGTCACCGGTGGCGACCACGCGCTGCTTGCGGTCGATCTTCGTGATCGTCTTGCCGAGGTGCAGATGCACGCCGTTTTCCTCGTACCACGCGAGCGGATTGAGGACGATGTCGTCGAACTTCTGCTCGCCGGCGAGCACCGGCGAGAGCAGGATGCGGTTGTAGTTCGGATGCGGCTCGGCGCCGAACACGGTGATGTCGTAGTGATCGGGAGCGAGCGCGAGCAGCTCTTCGATCGTGCGGATGCCGGCCATGCCATTGCCTATGACGACCAGACGGGGCTTGTTCATGATGTCGATTCCTACAGGTTCAATCCGGGGCGATTCGATTCGGTGCGCTTCGGGGCTGCGGGTTTTGCGCGGGCTCATACGCGGGCCGTCGCGCCGGTCCACGACGTGCGCCAGCGGCGTTTGACGTTGGAAAGGCCGAGCCAGCCGAGCATCGCGAGGCACGCGAAGAGCCACAGTCCGGTGGAGTAGAAGCCGGTGGCCTGCTTGATCGCGCCGAGGCTCGCGGTCAGCGCGAAGCCGCCGACGCCGCCCGCCATGCCGACCAGACCGGTCATCACGCCGATGTCTTTTGCGAAGCGCTGCGGCACGAGCTGGAACACCGCGCCGTTGCCCATGCCGAGGCACAGCATCGCGACGATGAAGAGCACAAGCGACACGGCGGGTGCGCCGGCGCTGAAACCCGCGGTGCCGATCAGCGCCGCGACGGCGCCGTAGACGGTCAAGAGCGAACGCGTGCCGCCGATGCGGTCGGCGAGCAGCCCGCCGAACGGACGCATCACCGAGCCCGCGAACACGCAGGCGGCGGTCGCATAGCCGGCGGTCTTCGGATCGAATGCGAATTGATCGTGGAAGTAGCCGGGCAGCGAGCTCGCGAAGCCCGAGAAGCCGCCGAACGTGAGCGCGTAGAAGAACATGAACCACCACGCGTCGCGGCTCGCCAGCATACGGGCGTAGTCGCGCAGATGCTTGTGCGGCGACGGAACCGGTGCGTCTTTCGCGCAGAAGAAATAGATGACGAGCGCGAAGGCGAGCGGAATGCACGCGATGCCGAACACGTTCTGCCAGCCGAGCGCGACGGCGAGCGCGGGCGCGAACAGCGCGGCGAGCACGGTGCCCGAGTTGCCCGCGCCGGCGATGCCCATCGCGGTGCCTTGATGCTGCGGCGGATACCAGCGCGACGCGAGCGGCAGCGCGACCGCGAACGACGCGCCCGCGACGCCCAGGAGCGCGCCGAACACGAGCGCCTGCGCCATGCTGTGAATGCCGACGCGCCACGCGCCGAACAGCGCCACGATCACGACGATCTGGCCAAAGAGGCCCGCGCGCTTCGCGCCGATGCGATCGGCGAGCATGCCCATCGGCAAGCGCAGCAGCGCGCCCGCGAGGATCGGCGTGGCGACCATCAGCGCGCGCTGCTGAGTCGACAGTTCGAGCGTCTTCGCGATCTGGATCTGCAGCGGCCCGAGCAGATACCAGACCATGAAGCTCAGGTCGAAATAGAGGAAGGCAGAGAAGAGCGTCGGGGTGTGCCCACTGCGCCAGAAGCTGCGGTCCATGTTGAGTTCCGTCGTCGTGCCGCGAAGGAAAGCGAAACCGCCGCGGCGAACGTCGATGCGCCATTGCTCGACCAAACAAAAACGGCGTCCGCCCGTGTCGATGCACGAGGGGACGCCGTTGTCCTGGTGGGCCGCGGATTGATCCGATGATGTCGCGCGTGCCCGGTGATCCATGCCGCCCGGCGCCGTTGCCGGGTGCGGGCGAACATCATGCAACGTCCGTGCCAAGCTGCGCCGTCGCTGGAAAGCCAATGCGGGCGCGGCTTTGCGCTGAATGCACCAATTCGTGCTGTTGCACCGCAGCAGTGCGGCGCGCCACGCTGCCGCACAGGATCGGCGCGGTGTGCATCGTCTTGGTGGGAAAGATCCGGCGCCCAAAAGAACGAGCCGGACAGCACGCCCGGCGCGCACGTGATGGCCGCCTTACGGCCCGAACGCATCGCGAGCGACATGATGGCGAGATTGCTTGCGCGATGAAGACGTTCGATTAACAACGCGCCGATTCAAACGGCTTATTCAAACGCCGACGACAAGAATGTCAAAGTTCGATGCTAGAGTCACAGGTTCCGTCTGCAGCAGGCGTGGCTTCATCGCCGCGCTGCCCGCCGCCGAGCGCGCCAAGATCGATGGCGAGGTCTACGCGCTGATCGCGGCGGAATCGTCGCTCAACGGCAACGATGTCGTGACCGTGCCCTACGAAACGGCCGCGTTTTTCACAGTGAAGGAGTAGGTGTCGTTTCATGAGCAGTCGATTCAATCCGGCGCTGACGGCGCTTGTTGCCGCCGCGCTCTTCGGCGCAACTACGCCGCTTGCGCGCGTGCTGCTCGGTGCGCTCTCGCCCTTCATGGTCGCGGGGCTGTTCTATGTGGGAAGCGGCGTTGGCCTTGCCGCGTGCCTGTTCGTCAAACGGGTCTTCCGCGCGATGGCGCCCGCTTCCGAGCACCGCCGGCACGAAGGCCGCATCGCCGCGTCCGAGGTACCGTGGCTGTTCGGTGCGATCGCGGCGGGCGGCGTCGCCGGGCCCGCGCTTTTGATGCTCGGCCTCGCCACCACGCCGGCCGCGACCGCGTCGCTGCTGTTGAATCTCGAAGGCGTGCTCACGGCCGTGATCGCGTGGGTCGTGTTTCGCGAGAACGTCGATCTGCAGGTGTTTCTCGGGATGGTCGCGATCGTCGCGGGCGGCGTGCTGCTGGCGTGGCACCCAGGCGCGGCGGGCGTGCCGCTCGGTGCGTTGCTGATTGCCGGCGCGTGCCTGTGCTGGGCGATCGACAACAACCTCACGCGCAAAGTCTCGACCAACGATGCGATGGTGATCGCGTGCTTGAAAGGGCTGATCGCGGGGCCGGTGAATCTGGCGATCGGGCTGGCTCTCGACGCGCATTTTCCGTCGCTCGCGAAGACCGCGGCCGCGATGACGACGGGCTTCGCCGGCTACGGCGCGAGCCTCGTGCTGTTCGTCGTCGCGCTGCGCAATCTCGGCACGGCGCGCACGGGCGCTTACTTTTCTGTCGCGCCGCTGTTCGGCGTGGCGCTGTCGCTCGTGATCTGGCCGGAGTGGCCGTCCGCGCCGTTCTGGGCCGCCGCCGCGCTAATGGCCGTGGGCGTCTGGCTCCACATCCGCGAGCGTCACGAACATGCGCACACGCACGAGCCGCTCGAACATGCGCATCGGCATCGGCACGACGAGCACCATCAGCACACGCACGACTTTCCTTACACGGGTGACGAGCCGCACTCGCATCCGCATGTGCACGCGCGCATCACGCACACGCATGCCCACTTTCCGGATATTCATCACAGGCATTCGCATTGAGGCACGTCACGCGCGCTCGGTCTTGATCATGCCGCTCCATTTCGCCGCGGCGCGCAATCCTTCCGGCGGGCTCGCGGGAAATGCCGTCACGTCAGCAAGTAGCCGCGGCCTGGCGCGGCTTCGGCGGGCACGTCCTTGCCGCACAGTTCGAGCAGCGACCGCTCGATGTTGCGCGTCATCGCATCGAGCGCGAGATGATGCGGGGCGGTGCCGAACGGTTCGGCGATCTCGCTCGCGATCGCTTCGAGGGCGATCAGCGTATACGACATGAATACGGCGATGATCGGTGTCGCCACGCCGATCGAATCGACGAGCCCGAACGGCAGCAGCACGCAATAGATGTAGACGGTCCGGTGCAGCATGACGCCGTAGGCGTACGGGATCGGCGTCGATGCGATCCGCTCGCAGCCGCCCACCGTCGTGGCGAGTTCGTTCAATTGCGCGTCGAACATCCAGAGCTGGGTGCCGGAGATCGCGCCGCACCGCTCGAGCTCGGCGAGCTTCTGCCTGAGGTCGTTGAGGATCGCAATGGGGCGAAAATGCAGCGGCGCCAGTCGACGCGCTTGCTCGGCTCCCAGGCAGCGCGACAAGTCGTCGGTGGGGTCGGTCCCGCGCAACTGATGCTTGAGTGCGTAGACGAACGCGATCACGCCGTTCACGAATTCGATCCGGCCGCTCGGCGGACTGTCTTGCTCAGCAACGGCTGGGAGATAGCAAAGGGCCTGGGACGCCAGCGTGCGCGCCGCATTGAGCACATGGCCCCAGATGCGCCGTGCCTCCCAATAGCGGTC
>DATGHJ010000208.1:0-14782 GCA_035308085.1 Trinickia sp.
CGGGCCTGTCCGAGTTGTTTAGAATGGGTGTATGGCGATTATTCCGGACAAGCAAGACAGCACCGTACTGGAGCGGCAGGAAAAGAAGCTGAAACCGCCTTCCATGTATAAGGTGGTGTTGCTGAACGACGATTTCACGCCAATGGAATTTGTCGTGATGATCGTGCAGGAATATTTCAATAAAGACCGCGAGACCGCGACGCAGATCATGCTGAAGGTCCATCGCGAGGGGCGGGGAATTTGTGGGGTCTACACGCGAGACATCGCGTCGACCAAGGTCGAGCAAGTCGTTACCCACGCACGGCAGGCAGGGCATCCGCTGCAGTGCGTGATGGAGGAAGCATGATTGCCCAGGAACTGGAAGTGAGCTTGCACATGGCGTTTATGGAAGCACGCCAGGCGCGGCACGAGTTCATAACGGTCGAACATCTTTTACTGGCCTTGTTGGACAATCCGACGGCAGCAGAGGTGTTGCGCGCGTGCGCGGCCAACATCGAGGATCTGCGCCAGAACCTGCGCAATTTCATCCACGACAACACGCCCACTGTTCCCGGCACCGACGACGTCGACACGCAGCCTACACTCGGCTTTCAGCGAGTGATCCAGCGCGCGATCATGCACGTCCAGTCGACCTCGAACGGCAAGAAGGAAGTGACCGGCGCGAACGTGCTGGTCGCGATCTTCGGAGAGAAGGATTCGCACGCGGTCTACTACCTGCAGCAGCAGGGCGTGACGCGCCTCGACGTCGTCAATTTCATCTCGCACGGCATTGCGAAGACGAGCAGCAGCGACGCCGCCAAGGCGAGCGATGCGAACGCCGAGGCCGACGAAGCCGCCGCTCAGAAGGAAACGCCGCTCGCGCAGTTCACGCAGAACCTGAACCAGATGGCGAAAGACGGCCGCATCGATCCGCTGATCGGGCGCGAGCTGGAAGTCGAGCGCGTGGTGCAGGTGCTGTGCCGCCGTCGCAAAAATAATCCGCTCCTCGTGGGCGAAGCCGGCGTCGGCAAGACGGCGATTGCCGAGGGCTTGGCCTGGCGCATCACGCGCGGCGAAGTGCCCGACATCCTCGCGGACGCACAGGTCTATTCGCTCGACATGGGCGCACTGCTCGCGGGCACCAAGTATCGCGGCGATTTCGAGCAACGTCTCAAGACGGTGCTGAAAGAATTGAAAGAGCGTCCGCACGCGATTCTGTTCATCGACGAAATTCATACGCTGATCGGCGCGGGCGCCGCGTCGGGCGGCACGCTCGATGCATCGAATCTGCTGAAGCCGGCGTTGTCGTCAGGCACCCTCAAGTGCATCGGCGCGACCACCTTCACCGAATATCGCGGCATCTTCGAAAAAGACGCGGCGCTCTCGCGGCGCTTCCAGAAGATCGACGTGACCGAGCCGACTGTCGAGCAGACGGTGGCGATCCTGCGCGGCCTGAAGTCGCGCTTCGAAGAGCACCACGGCGTGAAGTATTCGTCGGGGGCGTTGTCGGCGGCGGCTGAGCTGTCGGCGCGCTTCATCACCGATCGTCATCTGCCGGACAAGGCGATCGACGTGATCGACGAAGCCGGCGCCGCTCAACGCATCCTGCCGAAGTCGAAGCAGAAGAAGACGATCGGCAAGAGCGAGATCGAGGAAATCATCTCGAAGATCGCACGCGTGCCGGCGCAGAGCGTGTCGCAGGACGATCGCAGCAAGCTCCAGACGCTCGATCGCGACCTGAAGAGCGTCGTGTTCGGGCAAGACCCGGCCATTGACGCGCTGTCCGCTTCGATCAAGATGGCGCGCGCGGGCCTTGGCAAGACCGACAAGCCAATCGGTGCGTTCCTGTTTTCGGGCCCGACCGGCGTCGGCAAGACCGAAGTGGCGCGTCAGCTCGCGTTCACGCTCGGCATCGAACTGATCCGCTTCGACATGTCCGAATACATGGAGCGTCACGCGGTGAGCCGCTTGATCGGCGCGCCGCCGGGCTATGTCGGGTTCGACCAAGGCGGTCTCCTGACCGAGGCCGTGACGAAGAAGCCGCACTGCGTGCTCCTGCTCGACGAAATCGAAAAGGCGCATCCGGACATCTACAACGTGCTGCTGCAGGTAATGGACCACGGCACGCTGACCGACAACAACGGCCGCAAGGCGGATTTCCGCAACGTCATCATCATCATGACGACGAACGCGGGCGCCGAGTCGATGCAAAAGGGAACGATCGGCTTCACGAGCCGCCGCGAAACCGGCGACGAAATGGCCGATATCAAGCGGATGTTCACGCCTGAGTTCCGCAACCGCCTCGATGCGACGATTAGCTTCCGTTCTCTCGATGAAGAAATCATCATGCGCGTGGTCGACAAGTTCCTGATGCAGCTCGAAGACCAACTGCACGAGAAGAAGGTCGACGCGCTCTTCACCGATGCGTTGCGCAAGCACCTGGCGAAGCACGGTTTCGATCCGCTAATGGGCGCGCGTCCGATGCAGCGCCTGATTCAGGATACGATTCGCCGTGCGCTGGCCGACGAGCTGCTGTTCGGCAAGCTAATGAACGGTGGCCGCGTGACGGTCGATGTCGACGAAAACGACAAGGTGCTGCTGACGTTTGACGAAAACGCCGCGCCGCGCAATCCGAATCCGGAGACGGTCGAAGTCGAGTAACGAGCGAACGCGATTCGCAGGCGATAGAAACAAAACGGCGCGGGTTAACTTCCCCGCGCCGTTTTGCTTTTCGGCCGTCGGTTCGAGGGGGCAACGCCCCTTCGCAGCATCAATGCTTGCCCGTGCTCCCGAAGCCGCCGGCGCCGCGGTCGCTCTCATCGAACTCGTCGACGATATTGAAGCGTGCTTGCACGACCGGCACGATCACGAGCTGCGCAAGGCGCTCCATCGGATTCAGCGTGAAGGTGGTGTGCCCGCGATTCCACGTCGAAATCATCAATTGGCCCTGATAGTCCGAATCGATCAGCCCGACGAGGTTGCCGAGCACGATGCCGTGCTTGTGCCCGAGACCCGAGCGCGGCAGGATCATCGCCGCGTAGCCCGGATCGCCTACGTGGATCGCGAGGCCGGTCGGCACCAGTGCGGTCTGGCCCGGTTCCAGCGTCAGCGGTTCGTCGAGGCACGCGCGCAAATCGAGGCCGGCGCTGCCGGACGTCGCGTAAGCGGGGAGCTGGTCGCGCATGCGCGCATCGAGGATCTTCAGGTCGAGTTTCATGCAGGCTTTGTTGAGTGAGGGTCAAGCGGTTGGGTTGTCGTGCCCGAGCCCGAAAGCTTGGGCGAGGAGTTCGTATGAGCGCAGCCGGGCGCGATAGCTGCCGGCGACGGTCAGGATGATCAGTTCGTCGGCATCGAATTGGTCCTTCACTTCGGTGAGGCGCGCCGTCACCGATTCCGGCGTTCCGATGATGCTGCGCGGCTTTTCGCGGTCGATCACGAGTTGGTCGCGCTCGCCGAACTCCTGCAAGCGGCCTTGTTCGATCGACGGTATCGGCGCGTTCAAACCGTACGCCATTTGCACGCGGCGCAGGTCGACGGCTCGTTCGAGGTCGGCGGCTTCCTTTTCCGTATCGGCGCAAATCACGAATACCGACGCGGCAAGGTAGGGCTTTTCTTCCTGGCCGGGCGTGAAGCGATCTCGATAGGCCTCGCCGACGCGATGCCCGAAGTGCGCGTTGATGAAATGCGCGAACGCAAATCGCATGCCGAGCCGCGCCGCCAGCATGCCGCCGAAATCGCTCGAGCCGAGCATCCACAGTTGCGGACGCGTCGTGATTTGCGGCTGCAGCAGCACGCCTTGCGCGAGGTGGTCGAGCGGCAGCTTGTCGCTCATTAGCGCGACGAGGTCGGCGACTTGTTCGGCGAAGATCTCGCCGCGGTTGTACTGGCCGGCCGCGACCGCCTGAGCGGTGCGCATGTCGCCGCCGGGCGCGCGTCCGACGCCGAGATCGATGCGGTTCGGGAACAGCGCTTCGAGCATCAGGAACTGCTCGGCGACCTTGAACGGGCTGTAGTAGGGCAGCATGATGCCGCCGGAGCCAATGCGGATGCGTTTGGTGAGGCTGCCGAGCCGGGCCAGCATCACTTCGGGACAAGGGTTCGAAACAGCTCGCAGGCCGTGGTGCTCGGCGCACCAGTAGCGCGTGTAGCCGAGATCGTCGGCGAGCTGCGCGAGCTCGAGGGTGGCGGCAATCGCGTCGGCCACCGAGTGCCCGTCGATCACGGGCGTTTGATCGAGCACGGAAAGTAGCGTCATGGCAGTACCGCTCCGAGTTAAGCCGCTAGTCCAATCCCCGATTAGGAAATCAGGCTCGTGTCCGGCAACCGGCGAGCGATCTCGCCGATCAGCGTTTGCGCGAGCGTCGTTTTGTCTGCGCGCGGCAGCTTTGTCACGCCGCCGGCTTCGAACAGCGCCACTTCATTATCGTCGCGGCCGAACGTCTGCGGGCCGAGATTGCCGATCAGCAGCGGCACGTTCTTGCGAACGCGCTTTTCTTCGCCGTTCACGTCGAGGTTGCCGCTTTCCGCAGCGAAGCCGACGCAGAACGGCGGATGCGGCAGCTTTGCCACCGCCGCGAGGATGTCCGGGTTCTCGACGAACGTGAAGCTCGGCAGCTTGCGCTCGGCCGTCTTCTTGATTTTATGTTCGCTGACGTGATTCACACGCCAATCCGCGACGGCGGCGACCGCAATGAAGATTTCGCAATCCGCTACCGCCTGCATGACGGCGTCATGCATCTGCTGCGCCGTTTGCACGTCTTCTCGGAACACGCCCCAAGGCGTATCGAGCGCGACCGGGCCGGCCACCAGATGCACGTCCGCGCCGGCCTGCTGCGCGGCGCGCGCGAGCGCAAAACCCATCTTGCCACTGGAGAGGTTCGTGATGCCGCGCACGGGGTCGAGCGGTTCGAAGGTCGGGCCCGCGGTGATCAGAACCCGCCGCCCGCCAAGCACTTTCGGCCGGAAGAACGAGACGATGGCCTCATAGGCCGCTTCCGGCTCGATCATGCGGCCGTCGCCGACTTCGCCGCATGCCTGCGAGCCGGAATCCGGCCCGAGCACGAGCACGCCGTCGGCGCGAAGCTGCGCGACATTACGCTGCGTCGCCGGGTTCTGCCACATCTGGCTGTTCATCGCCGGCACGACCAGCAGCGGGCAATCGCGCGCGCTGCATAGCGTCGAGAGCAGGTCGTCGGCCATGCCGTGGGCGAGCTTCGCGAGGAAATCGGTCGACGCGGGCGCGATCACGATCGCGTCCGCTTCACGCGAAAGGTCGATGTGCGGCATGTTGTTGTCGATGCGCGCATCCCACTGGCTCGTGTAGACCGGCCGCCCCGAGAGCGCCTGCATCGTGACCGGCGTGATGAATTGCGTGGCCGCTTCGGTCATCGCAATTTGCACGGTCGCGCCGGCCTTGGTCAAGAGCCGCGTCAGCTCGGCGATCTTGTAGCAGGCGATGCCGCCTGTCATGCCCAGGACGAGGTGTTTTTCTGCGAGTTCTGCGGTTGCCAACGAGGGTCTCCGAAAGCGAAGGCGCGTTTAGCGCGCGCCGCGCACGCGCCGCAATTCGTCGAGCACAAGCAAGATCGCGCCGATCGTGATCGCGCTGTCGGCAAGATTGAACGCGGGCCAGTGCCAGCCGCCGACGTGGAAATCGAGGAAGTCGATCACGTGGCCGTACACGAGCCGGTCGATCACGTTGCCGAGCGCGCCGCCCATGATCAGCGCGAGCGACGTGCAGAAGAGCCGCTGGTTGCCGTGGCGCTTCATCAAGTAGCAGATCACGGCCGCGGCCGCGACGCCGAGCAGCGTGAATGCCCAGCGCTGCCAGCCGCCCGCTGCCGCGAGAAAGCTGAACGCTGCGCCGCGATTGAACACGAGAAAAAAGTTGAAGAACGGCGTGATCGCGTACGGCACGGCGTAGGCAAACACCTTCGACACCGCGATCTTCGTCAACTGATCGGCCAGGATCACGATCAACGCGATGCCCAGCCACGGCGCGAGGGTTCCGCTTGCTTGCTTCGACATGGTCTTTGCCATTATGCCGCGCTCCGGGTCTCGCCGCTGCCGAACAGGTTGGAGACGCACCGGCCGCACAGCGTCGGGTGCTCGGCGTTCGTGCCGACGTCTTCGCGGTAATGCCAGCAGCGCTCGCACTTGAGGTACTTCGAGGTGACGACTTCAACGCTTTCGTCGGCTTCGGAATCGACCTTGACGACGGTCGCCGCCGACGTGATCAGCATGAACTTGAGGTCGTCGGCGAGGCTTGCGAGCGCGGCAAAACGCGCGCCGCTCGCGCGGATCTCGACTTCGGCCTGCAGCGACGAGCCGATCTGGTTCGCGACGCGCGCCTCCTCGAGCGCCTTCGTCACGTTGCCGCGCACTTCGCGCAGGAGCGACCACTTGTCGAGCAGCGCCGCCGCGCTCGGCACTTCCGGGTGCGCATAATACGTTTCGGTGAAGATCGTGTCGCGGCCCGGCTGGAACACCTTCCATGCCTCTTCCGCCGTGAACGACAGGAACGGCGCCATCATCCGCAGCAGACCCTGCGCGATGTGATAGAGCGCCGTCTGCGCCGAGCGGCGGGCGGCCGAATCGGGGGCGCTCGTGTAGAGGCGGTCCTTGAGCACGTCGAGGTAGAAGCCGCCCAGGTCTTCGGAGCAGAACGTCTGCAGTTTCGCGACGACCGGGTGGAATTCGTACTTCTCGTAGTGCGCGAGCACGTCTTGCTGCAGCGACGCGGTGAGCGCAACGGCGTAGCGGTCGATCTCGAGCCACTCGCCGATCGGGCGTGCGTTGTTCTCGAGGTCGAAGTCCGACAGGTTGGCGAGCAGGAAGCGCAGCGTGTTGCGAATGCGCCGGTAGCTTTCCGTCACGCGCTTGAGGATTTCCTCGGAGATCGCGAGCTCGCCCGAATAGTCGGTCGACGCGATCCACAAACGGATGATTTCCGCGCCGAGCCGGTTCGCGACTTCGTGCGGATCGATGCCGTTGCCGAGCGACTTGCTCATCTTGCGGCCTTCGCCGTCGACGGTGAAGCCGTGCGTGAGCAAGGCGTCGTACGGGGCGCGGCCGTCGAGCATCGATGCCGTCAAGAGCGACGAATGGAACCAGCCGCGGTGCTGGTCCGAGCCTTCGAGGTAAAGGTCGGCCGGGAATTGCAGTTGATCCTTGTGCGAGCCGCGCAGCACGTGCCAGTGCGTCGTGCCCGAATCGAACCAGACGTCGAGCGTGTCACGGTTCTTTTCGTACAGGTTGGCGTCGTCGCCGATCAGCTCGCGCGGATCGAGCGTCTGCCATGCCTCGATGCCTGCTTTCTCGACGCGTTGCGCGACTGCCTCAAGCAGCTCCAGCGTGCGCGGATGCAGCTCGCCCGTTTCCTTGTGGACGAAGAACGCCATCGGCACGCCCCATTGGCGCTGGCGCGAGAGCGTCCAGTCCGGACGGTTCGCGATCATGCTGAAGAGCCGCTGCTTGCCCCACGACGGGTAGAACGCGGTCGCGTCGACTGCGGCGAGCGCCGTTTCGCGCAGCGTGCGGCCGCCGTCGTTCGGCGTGACGTCCATGCCGGCGAACCATTGCGAGGTCGCGCGATAGACGATCGGCGTCTTGTGGCGCCAGCAGTGCATGTAGCTGTGCGTGTACTTCTCGGTGTGGAGCAGCACACCCGCCGCGCCGAGGGCCTCGACGATCTTCGGATTCGCCGTCCAGATCGACAGACCGCCGAAGAGCGCGAGCGATTCGATGTAGCGACCGTCGCCCATCACCGGGTTGATGATGTCGGAGTCGGCCATGCCGTGCGACTTGCACGACTCGAAGTCTTCCACGCCATATGCGGGCGACGAGTGGACGACGCCCGTGCCGGACTCGGTCGTCACGTATTCGCCGAGGTACACCGGCGCCGTGCGCTTGTAGTCGGGGTGCGAGGAAGCGAGCGGGTGATGGAAGCGCAGGTTCACGAGCTTGGCGCCCGTCGTGGTCGCGACGACGCGGCCTTCGAGCTTGTATTGCTTCAAGCACGCTTCGACGCGTTCCTCCGCCAAGATCAGGAGGCCTCGCGGCGTATCGACGAGCGCGTAGACGAGCTCCGGATTCACGTTGAGCGCCTGGTTCGCGGGGATGGTCCACGGCGTCGTGGTCCAGATTACGATGCCGCCTTCATTGCGCGGCAGCGAATTCAGGCCGAACGCTTGAGCGGTCTTGTCGGCTTCCGCGAACGGGAACATCACGTCGATCGTCGGATCGGTCTTGTCCTTGTATTCGACTTCCGCTTCGGCAAGCGCCGAGCCGCAGTCGAAGCACCAATTTACCGGCTTCAGGCCGCGAAACACGTAGCCTTTCTCGATGATCTTCGCGAGCGCGCGAATTTCACCCGCTTCGTTCGCGAAGTTCATCGTCTTGTACGGGTTGTCCCAGTCGCCGAGCACGCCCAGGCGCCGGAAACCGGCCTTCTGCTTTTCGATCTGCTCGGTCGCGTAGGCGCGCGCCTTTTGCATCACTTCCGCGGCCGGCAGCGACTTGCCGAATTGCTTTTCGATCTGGATCTCGATCGGCATGCCGTGGCAGTCCCAGCCCGGAACGTAAGCGGCGTCGAAGCCCGCCAGGTTGCGCGACTTGACGACCATGTCCTTCAGGATCTTGTTCACCGCGTGGCCGAGGTGGATGTCGCCGTTCGCATACGGCGGGCCGTCATGCAGGATGAACTTCTTGCGGCCTTGGCTCGCCGCGCGGATCTTCTCGTAGACCTGGTTTTCCTGCCATTCCTTGACCCATTGCGGCTCGCGATTGGGCAGGTCGCCGCGCATCGGGAACGGCGTGTCGAGCAGGTTGACCGGATACTTGGCCTGAGGTTTCGAATCGGCTTTCTTGTTGCTCATGGTGAGATCGCTGGAAAACGGTGGACGCCCGGCTGTGGGCGTCGTGTTGGGCGTGGCGTCTTTGGCGTCGGGCTTTGCCGCGGGTGTCTCCCGAGTGTCCGACGCGACGCCGTGTACGGTGCTTGCTGCGTTTTTCTGGCGGTGCGGGTGCGGGCTTTGGCACCGGTGCGCACCGCGCGGCTACCTAATTCGATCGGTGGCCGATGTGGAAAAGCCCGTCGCGCGGCTGCCGGGCGCGCTGCCGCCCGAGCCGCCGAGCGCGGCAAAATACTCGCGCGCGTTGACGACATCTCGAGCAATCGCCTTGGTCAGCGTTTCGAGGTCGACGAATTTCTCCTCGTCGCGCAGCTTCTTCAGAAATTCGACGCGCACGAGTTTGCCATAAGCGTCGCCGTGCCAATCGAGCAAGTGAACTTCGAGCAGCACGCGGCCGGAATCGTCGACGGTCGGGCGCAGGCCAAGGCTCGCGACGCCCGGCAGCGGCTCGGGACCGATGCCGTGCACGCGCACGATGAAAATGCCGGAGAGCGCCGGGCGCTTGTGCGCGATCGGCAGGTTCAGCGTGGGAAAGCCGAGATCGCGGCCGAGCTTCAAGCCGTGCACGACGTGGCCGCTGATCACATAGTCGCGGCCAAGCGCCGAGCGCGCTGTGTCCAGATCGCCCGCGATGAGCGCCGCGCGCACGCCGGAGCTGGAAATGCGTGCGCCGGTCGGATCGGCCACGGTCGCCATCTGCTCGACTTCGAAGCCGTGTTGCTCGCCGGCCGCCTTCAGCGACGCGAAGTCGCCCGCGCGCTTCACGCCGTAGCGGAAATCGTCGCCGATCATCACCCAGCGCGCGTGCAGCCCGTTGACGATGATCCGCTCGACGAACGCAGCGGGCGTCTGGCTCGCGAACGTTTGATTGAAATGCTCGACGACCACCCGGTCGACGCCGTTCATCCGCAGCGCTTCCAGCTTGTCGCGCAGCATCGCGATGCGCGGCGGGGCGCCGGCCGGATTGAAGAATTCCCGCGGGTGTGGCTCGAAGGTCATCACGCAGACGGGCAGGCCGCGCGCGTCGGCCGCCGCGCGCACGTGGGCGAGCAGCGCCTGGTGGCCGCGGTGGACACCGTCGAAGTTGCCGATCGTCAGCGCACAGGGCGCCCGGCTTTCGGCATTGGGAAGACCGCGGAAGACTCTCACGATAGCGGATGGTGTGGGGCGGACGGGTGCCGCAAAGCAGAAGATTATAAACGTTCGGGGCAAATGGCGGCTCTCCCCGACGGTTTGGCACCTTCCGAATGATAAAATCCGCGGATGAAAAAAATCGTCATCCTGATTTCAGGACGAGGCAGCAACATGGAAGCGATCGTGCACGCCTGCGCGCACGAAGGCTGGCCGGCGCAAGTCGCCGCCGTGATTGCCAACCGTCCCGACGCCGCGGGTCTTGCGTTCGCCGCGTCGCGCAGTATTGCCACGCACGTCGTCGATCACCGCGCTTATCCAGACCGTGAGAGCTTCGACGCCGCGCTCGCCGCCGTCATCGACGGCTATGGCGCCGACCTCGTCGTACTCGCCGGTTTCATGCGCGTGCTGACGCCGGGCTTTGTCGATCGCTACGCCGGGCGGATGCTGAACGTGCATCCGTCGCTCTTGCCGAGCTTTCCGGGTCTGCATACGCATCAGCAGGCGCTCGACGCCGGCGTGCGGCTGCACGGCGCGACCGTGCACTTCGTCACGTCGCAACTGGACCATGGGCCGATCGTCGTGCAGGCGGCGGTGCCGGTCATCGATGGCGACGATGCGGCGGCGCTCGCCGCTCGCGTGCTGACCGACGAACACGTGATCTATCCGCGGGCGGTGCGCTGGTTCGTCGAGGGGCGGCTCGCGCTCCAAGGCTTGCGTGTGACGCTCACGCCGCCTGAGCCGCAATGGCTCTTTTCTGACCAACTCGCCGGGGAAAAAGCATGAAAGGGAAGGAAGGAAAGGGATCCAACGGAAAAGGGCAAAACGGCCAAAAGCGTTCGCGGGGCGCCGAGGGCGTGGGTGCCCCGGGCGCTCGTGCCGCGGGCAATCGCGCATCATCGGGCCGCGGCGGCGCGGACGGCGGTCCGCGCGTGCATGGATTTTTGATCGGCCAAACCGAATCGCTTCTGGCGGAGATCCTCAAGCTCACCGGCCCGGCCGACGCCACGACGAGCCGCTTTTTCCGCGCCCATCCGAAGCTTGGCCACAATGAACGCGGCGTGATCGCCGAAGCGGTGTTCGCCGTGCTGCGCCGGCGCATGGAATTCGCCCATCTGGCCGAAAGCGGCAGCGGCAGCCCGGCGCGGCGCCTGACGCTGCTCGGCCTGATGCAGACGATGGGGCTGTCGGCGCTCAAGCCGTTCGTTTCTCCAGACGAACTCGCGTGGCTCGAGCACGTGTCGAAGATCGATCCGCAGAGCTTGCCCTTGCGCGTGCGCACGAACCTGCCCGAGTGGATCGTCGAAGCGCTCTCCAAACGTTTCGACGCCGACGAACTCGCTCAACTCGCCGCCGCGCTGAATTATCCGGCGCCGCTCGATTTGCGCGCGAATCCGATCAAGGCGAGCCGCGACCAGGTTCTCGATGCGCTGAAAGCCGCCGGTATCGAAGCTGGCGCCATGCCATTTGCGCCGTTTGGCGTGCGCCTCGCCGGCAAGCCCGCGCTCACGAAGTTGAAGGCGTTCGAAGACGGCTGGATCGAGGTGCAGGACGAAGGCAGCCAATTGCTGTGTTCGCTGGTCGCGCCCAAGCGCGGCGAGATGATCGTCGACTTCTGCGCGGGGGCGGGCGGCAAGACGCTCGCGCTCGGCGCGATGATGCGCTCGACCGGGCGCCTGTATGCGTTCGACGTGTCCGATCGCCGGCTCGCGAAGTTGAAGCCGCGTCTTGCGCGAAGCGGGCTGTCGAACGTGAACCCGGTGCTGATCGACAGCGAACACGACGCGAAGATCAAGCGCCTCGCCGGCAAGATCGACCGCGTGCTGGTCGACGCGCCTTGCAGTGGCCTCGGCACGCTGCGCCGCAATCCCGACCTCAAATGGCGCCAGTCGCCCGAATCGATCGCCGAGCTCGCGCCCAAGCAGGCGTCGATTCTCGAGAGCGCCGCGCGGCTCGTGAAGAAGGGCGGGCGCCTCGTCTACGCGACGTGCAGCGTGCTCGAAGCGGAAAACGAAGCGATCGTCGCTCAGTTCCTCGCCGAGCATCCGGAGTTCGTGCTCGTGCCTGCGGGCACGGTGCTCGCGGAGCAGCGCATCGAGATGGAAATGGGCGACTACCTGTCGCTGTGGCCGCATCGCCATGCGACCGACGGCTTCTTCGCCGCGGTGCTCGAGCGGCGCGGTTGAGGCGCGTCGAGCACCTCAAGCACGTTAGGTGTCGCGCAGGTTTCCCATGGCTTTGACTGAAAACCGCATCTTCTCGCACATGCTGGGCGGCATCGTCCGCGATTTCGGCCAGCCGGTAATGATCTGGCAGGCTGGTGCGCTCGTCAGCGCCCTGGTCGTGGCGTGGTTCCTCGCGCGGTTCATGCGCCGCAAGCTCGATTTGCGCCGGCAGACACGCTATCAGGCGCTGCGCTTCGGCGCCGAGAGCCTCGACAAAGCGATCTTTCCGCTGCTGGGCGGCGCGCTCGTCTGGTCGATCGAGGAGGTGCTCGACGCCTACATGTCGACGTCGCTGCTCGAGCTCGCGGTCGTGCCGCTCTTCGGCATCGCGCTGATCTACATCCTGTTCTTCATCGGGCGGCGCGTGTTCAGCAGCGACGGCCAGACGCACGCGTGGCTTTTCGTCGCCGAGAAGGCCGTGTCGGTGCTCGTCTGGATCGGCATGGCGCTGACGGTGCTCGGCATTCAGGACGACGTGATCCATTGGATGAGCACCGTGCGCTTCCATATCGGGACCGCGCACATGACGCTGCTGTCGCTCGCGACCGGCATCGTCTGGGTCTGCGTGACGCTGATCGTCGCGATGTGGCTTGGCTCCGCGCTCGAAGACCGCGTCATGCGGGCGAGCACGATCGACGCGAACCTGAAGGTGGTGCTCGCGCGCGTCGGGCGCGCGCTGCTCGTGCTCGCGGCCGTGCTGATCAGCTTGTCGCTCGTCGGTATCGACATTACGGTGCTCGGGGTGTTCGGCGGCGCGCTAGGCGTCGGCCTCGGCTTCGGTCTGCAGAAGATTGCGAGCAACTACGTATCGGGCTTCATCATCCTGATCGACCGGTCGCTGCGGATCGGCGACACGATCAACGTCGCCGGCCTGCAAGGCATGGTCACGCGGATCCGCACGCGCTATACGACGGTGCGCGGGCTCGACGGCATCGAAACGCTGATCCCCAACGAGAAACTCATCACCGACGTCGTGCAGAACCACTCGTCGTTCCTGACGCGCGGCTATGCGAAGGCGGCCGTGCAGGTCGCCTATGAGTCGGATATCGAGGCGGTGCTGCTGCTGCTCGCCGACGCGGCGAAGGACGTCGAGCGCGTGTTGCGGGACCCGGCGCCCACCGCCTATCTGGTCGGCTTCGGCGCGGACGGCATCAATCTAGAGCTCGGCTTCTGGATTGAAGACGCAGCCAAGGGCACGGCGGGCGTGCGCTCGCAGGTGAACCGCAACATCTGGCGGCTTTTCGCCGCACACGGCGTGTCGATCCCGTTTGCGCAGCGGGAAGTGCGTATCATCGGCGCGGTTCCGGAGGGCTTCTCAAAACGGGGAAAAATGACCGATTCCGTGGAGGGCGAGATGGCGCGTGGCTCGTAAAGGAATCGCAATACAGGGTGCCAGATGCGGTTGTCGTTTTTAGACGACGTGTCGGCTGCAGGCAAGCGCACAGACAAAAAAATCTCCATTTGTTACAAACACTTGGAACCGACGAGGTAAAATGCCGTCCAACCTCGCCTAATGCTTTCACTTTCTTGACATCCGCCGGCTGGCGGACGTTGCTCGATTCACGGAAAAATTGCCTTGCTGAACTCCCTGTTCGATTTCCTCGCGAATGGCCTGCTTCGCTTTACGTGGTGGCAAATTGTGCTGTTTGCGCTCGTCGTCACGCACATCACGATTATCGGCGTCACGGTGTATCTGCACCGCTGTCAGGCCCACCGCGCGCTCGACCTGCACCCGGTCGCGAGCCACTTCTTCCGTTGCTGGCTGTGGATGACGACCGGCATGCTGACTGGTCAGTGGGCGGCGATTCACCGCAAGCATCACGCGAAGTGCGAAACCGAAGAAGATCCGCACAGCCCGCAAACGCGCGGTATCTGGAAGGTGCTGCTCGAAGGCGCTGAGCTCTATCGCGCCGAAGCGAAGAACGAAGAAACGATCCGCCGCTTCAGCCACGGCACGCCGAACGACTGGATCGAGCGCAACGTATACTCGCGCTACCCGATTCTCGGCATCAGCCTGATGATGGTGATCGACGTCGCGCTGTTCGGCATCGTCGGCCTCTCGGTGTGGGCCGTACAAATGATCTGGATTCCGTTCTGGGCGGCGGGTGTCGTCAATGGCCTCGCGCACTTCTGGGGCTACCGCAACTTCAACTCGGCCGACGCCAGCACGAACATCTTCCCGTGGGGCATCATCATCGGCGGCGAAGAGCTGCACAACAATCACCACACGTACGCGACGTCCGCGAAGCTGTCGAACAAGTGGTTCGAGTTCGATATCGGTTGGATGTACATCCGCATTCTCTCGGCGTTCAAGCTCGCGAAGGTCAAGAAGGTCGCGCCTACGCCGCGTTTGTCAAAGGGCAAGCTCGTGCTCGATCAGGAAACGCTGCAGGCCGTGCTCTCGAATCGCTACGAAGTGATGGCGCGCTACGGTAAGACGGTCAAGCGGGCGTACCGCCAGGAACTCGCGCGCTTGAAGGAAGTGGGCGCGCGCGAGAAGTATCTCGTGATGCGCAACGCACGCAAGTGGTTCCA
>DATGHJ010000209.1:0-4384 GCA_035308085.1 Trinickia sp.
TTCAAGGCGGGGGCTTCCTTTCAATAAAACGCCGGGCCGCCCCAAGTTTTATCGACCCCCTTGGGGGGGCTGGCGCGTAGCGACAGGTCCGGGGCGCTCTCCAAGCGCTGCAAGCGTCGGATCATGCGCCCCTAATCAGACCGCGACAAGCCCCGTATTAATCTCGATGGGGTGTGTCAGGATCCTATGAAGCGGGCACGCATTGGCGATCTGCAAGAGCCGTTCCCGCTGCTCGCTTGAGAGTTCGCCTTCCAGGTGGATGTTGCGGGTGATGGTCGTGCCTTCCGCGCCCGTTTTCATCGACAATTCGACGCGCACCGCGTCGAGCTGCCAGTCTTTGCGCTTCGCATACATCTTCAGCGTGATCGACGTGCACGTTCCGAGACTCGACAGCAGCAGTGAATCGGGTGTGGGTCCCCGGTCGCCGCCGCCCGCGGATTCGGGCTCGTCGCCGAGCCACGTGTGGGTGCCGTCTTCGAGGCGGACCTGATAATCGACTGAACCGATGCTGGCGACGACCGTGGTTGTTGACATGCGCGCGCTCCGAAAGCGAGGTGGGGTTCCTGCAGCGATGTGAATGTGTCGCCTATTGTGACGCGATTTGCCCCATGCGGCCTGCTTGGTAATCGACGACGGCCTGACGAATCTCTTCTTCGGTGTTCATCACGAACGGACCGTGGCGCACGACCGGTTCGTTCAGCGGCACCCCGCCGAGCAGCAGCACATCGAGCGGCTCGGCGCCGGCGGCGAAGCTAATGGCGTCGCCGTCGTTGCCGAACACGACCATATGCTGCGCGTCGATCTTGCGCAGGTCGTCGCCATAAAAGCCGCTGCCCGACAGCGGGTAGGCGAACACGCGGTAGTTTTGCGGCACCGGCTGCACGACCGATGCCCCCGGCTGCAGCGTGAAGTGCTGATAGAGAATCGGCGTGTGCGTTTCGATCGCTGCGCTGACGCCGAACGCTTCACCGGCGATCACCTTCACACGCACCTTGCCGTCGGTCGACGTGCCCGTCGGAATGCCGGCCGATGGGATCTCCTGATAGCGCGGCGCGATCATCTTGTCACGGCGCGGCAGGTTCACCCACAGTTGCAGGCCGTGCACGCGGCCGCCTGCGCGGGCGAAGGCCGGGTCGGGCATTTCGCTATGCACGACACCCGAGCCGGCTGTCATCCATTGAACGTCGCCCGCCTGCAAGGTGCCCGAATGCCCAGCCGAATCGCGGTGCACGGTCTGGCCCTCGAGCATGTAGGTCACGGTTTCGAAGCCACGGTGCGGATGGTCGGGCGCTCCCTTGGCCTCGCCCGGCGCGTAGTCGATAGGGCCCATTTCGTCGAGCAGGAGAAACGGATCGAAGTCCATCAGCATGCGGGTCGGAAACGGCCGATGGACGACGAAACCGCCGCCCTCGATCGTACGAACGGCCGGAAAAGTACGTTGAATCGTGCGGATCGTGGTCATGAAAGGTCACCTGGAAATACGGGAATAGCATTATTTTTGAAACGTAAAGCTATTATATGGAGCGATTCCTGGACTTCTAGGCACCCTTCGGCAATGGATTGTTCTATCAATGGAACGATGAGATGAAACTCGATCAGCACAATCTGAACGACCTGATGTACTTCTCGCAGGTCGTCGAGCACGGTGGTTTCTCGGCGGCCGAGCGCGTGCTCGGCATATCGAAATCGCGTCTGTCGCGGCGTCTTTCTGAACTCGAGACGTCGCTCGGTGTGCGGCTTTTGCAGCGCTCGACGCGCAAGCTGGCGCTCACCGAAGCCGGCCAACTGTTCTATCAGCATTGCCGGGCGATGTTGGCCGAGGCGGAAGCCGCGGTGACGGTGGTGCAGCAGATGCGGGCGTCGCCGCGCGGCACGGTGCGAGTGAGCGTGCCTGTGACGGTGTCGCAGACGATCCTGTCGAGCATGCTGCCGGAGTTCATGCATCGTTATCCGGAGGTGCGGGTCGTGGTGCGCGTGACGAACCGCGTGATCGATCTGTACGAGGATTCGGTCGACGTTGCGCTTCGCGTGCGCTCCGATCCGCCGGAAAACGCGAATATCGTCGTGCGGCCGCTGTGGCGCACCGAGCAGATGCTGGTCGGCGCGCCGAGCCTCTTGAGCCAGAATTCGCCGCCGCTCGCGCCGTCCGATCTCGAACGCTTCGAAACGCTCGATACGCCTAGCTCGGATGGGCGTCACGCGTTCAATCTGATCGCGCCAGACGGCACGCGCCACGTGCACGAGCACGAGCCGCGTCTCGTGAGCGCCGATTTGCTGATGATACGAGAGGCCGTGCTGGCCGGCGTGGGTATTGCTGCATTGCCGGAGATGATGTACGGGGCGGCGCTGCGTTCCGGCCAGTTGTCGCCGGTGATGCCGGGCTGGACCCTGCCGACGCCGCAGCTCTATGCGGTGTTCGTGTCGCGGCAGGGGATGGTGCCGGCCGTGCGCGCCTTTGTCGACTACCTCGTCGAGATGCTCGAAGAGGGCAAGCACACGGCGGCCGAGTGTCCGGAAGGTCGCCAGGCCGACTTCCTGCTCAAGCTCAAGGCGGTGAGCGAGGCGTCGGAAAAAATCGCGCCGTAACACACGGTTCTAGCGCCCAAAGACCACGCTCGCGGCACCCTGCGTGACGAAAATCGGTTTTGCCATTTAAGCGTCATCGGCGATCAGTAGTTTCAATGGGCGTTTTCTTGAATGCCCGCGCTGCGCCGCCTATATTGAAATCCCTTTCGCAGTGGAGATTCCGGTGCGGAAATTGATGGCTGCTCTTATAGCAAGCCTGATAGGGCTGAAACGCGCTGTCCGTGAAGACCACGGCTGTCGCATACGGTGACTCCACGAGCTACTCCGATGGCAAGTGAGCCCGACGCCCGAAGGCGCTGCGTGCGCAAGACAAAAGGCCCTCATCTGACGATGAGGGCCTTTTACTTTGTACGACGGTGTCGGTGCGCTCGTCCGCGAGATGTCGCGGACTACTTCGTTTTCGGTTCGGTCACGAAGCCGATCTTCGCGAGCCCGCCCGCCTGCGCGGCGGACATCACTTCGGCGACGCGCTCGTAGGGCACCTTGCGGTCCGCGCGCAAATGCAGCTCCGGCTGTGGATCGGCTTGGGCGGCCCGCGCGATGTCGGCGCGCAGCACGTCGTCGGTGACCGGCTTGTCGTCCCAGAGAACAGTGCCGTCCGCCTCGACCGACACCGTCACGTGCGCGGGCTTCGTGTCCTGCTTCTGACTGCTCGCGTGCGGCAAATCGATTTTCACTGCGTGATGGATTGCGGGAATCGTCACCAGGAAGATAATCAGGAGAACCAACATCACATCGACGAGCGGCGTCATGTTGATTTCGCTCATCAGGCCGTCGTCATCGTCTTCGGCGAATGCGTTCATTGCCATCGTCGCCTCGCCCTCAGTTCGTGCGTGCGGCGAGGCGCAGGCCGTCGCGTTTCGCCGATGCCACGTGTGAGCCGGTCACGAAGTATGCGTGCAGACCGTGCGCGAAGCGGCGTAGCTTGCCGACGACGGCCTTGTTCGCGCGGGTCAGCGCGTTGTAGCCGAGCACTGCGGGGATCGCGACGAAGAGGCCGAGCGCGGTCATGATGAGCGACTCGCCGACCGGGCCCGCGACCTGATCGATCGAGCTTTGCCCCGTCGCGCCGATGACGAGGAGGGCGTGATAGATGCCCCACACCGTGCCGAACAGGCCGACGAACGGCGCGACGCTGCCGATCGATGCGAGCACGGCCAGGCCGCCCTGCATGCGTGCGATGCCGTCGTCCATCGTGTCTTTCAGGCAGCGCGTGACCCAGTCCGACACGTCCATTTTGTCGTGCAGATGCGGTTGCGTCTGATGATGGTGATCGACCGCCTCCTGCCCCGACAGCGCGAGCGCGAGAAACGGGTTGGCGTTCGTGCTCGACGACGACGCGCCGAGCTTCTTGATGCCGTCCGCGAAATCGCCGGAATGCCAGAACGCCTGCTCGGCGTTCTTCGTGAGGCGCTTCAGGCGCACCACGTTCATCCCCTTGATGACGATTACGCACCACGACAAGACCGACATGAAGATCAGCGCGACCGCGATGCCGCGCGTCACGAAATCCCCTTGCACCCAAACGTGCATGAAACCGTAGTTCTGCATTTCAAGTCCTTTTCTTCTTTTCCAATCAATCGTTAAAGCCGAACGTGAACGGCTGCGTATACGCCGCGCGCACCGGCGTGCCGTTTTCGACGTAGGGGCGGCAGGCGCTCGCGCGCATCGCGGCCATGGCCGCTTCATCGAGGCGAGAGAAGCCGCTGCTTTTTCTCAGTTCGACGTCCTCGATCTTGCCGGTCAATCCGACCACGAACCGCACGTAGGCGGTGCCCGCCTCGCCGCGGCGTTGCGA
>DATGHJ010000210.1:0-6990 GCA_035308085.1 Trinickia sp.
TCGCGCGCGACCCGACCGTCGTCGCGGCCAATCGCGCAGATGCACTCGTGCATCGCGGGTCAGTTCCGGCACGCACCGGCGCGGAAATACTCGAGGCGATGACGCACATCGAGAATCGCCGGGCGACGCTCTCCATCCCCGTGCTCGTCTTTCATGGAACGGCGGATAAACTCACCGAGCCCGACGGCAGCCGCGATTTCGCTGCGCATGTCGGCTCGGCCGACCGCACGCTTACGCTTTACGAAGGCAGCTATCACGAGACGATGAATGATCTCGACCGCGAGCGCGTCATCGAGGCGTTGATTGAATGGATCGATGCGCACGTCTGAGGCGCAATGTGCTCGTCTAGAGCGCGCCGCCCGGCACGGCATCGGCCGGCGCGCAGCGATCGCGCTCCAAGCGCCTTCAGCGCGGCCAGTTCGGCGCGCGCTTCTCGATAAACGCCTGCACGCCTTCGAGCGCCGACTCCTCCATCATATTGCAGGCCATCGTCTGACCCGCAAGCTGGTACGCCGCTTCGACACCCATCTCGAGCTGCCGGTAAAACAGCGCCTTGCCCGCGCTCACCGCTTCCACCGGTTTCGCACAGATGCTCGACACCAGCTCGGTGATTTCCTTGTCGATCGCATCGAGCGGCACGACACGATTGACGAGCCCAAGCTGACGCGCCTTGGTCGCATCGATGAAATCACCGGTCAGCAGCATTTCGAGAGCGGCCTTGCGCGACAGATTGCGCGACAGCGGCACGCTCGGCGTCGCGCAAAAGAGGCCGAGATTGACGCCCGACACCGCAAATCTCGCGACATCGGCGGCAACCGCGAGATCGCACATCGCGACGAGTTGGCACCCGGCCGCCGTCGCCAGGCCGTGCACGCGCGCGATCACCGGCTGCGGCATGTGCTGGATCGTCAACATCAAGCGCGAACAGCGCGCGAACAGCGTCTTGTAGTAATCGAGCGACGGCGCCGCGCGCATTTCCTTCAAGTCGTGTCCCGCGCAAAACGCGCGCCCCGCGCCGCCGATCACGACGACGCGCGCATCCGATTGCGCGATCGCCGTCAGCGTCTTGTGCAGTTCGTCGAGCAGCCCCTCCGATAACGCATTGAACGCATCGGGCCGATTCAGCGTGACGCGCACGACGCCGCGCACGCCATACGCGTCGCGCTCGATTTCGAGCAAATCCGCTCCGGCTTGCTCAGACTGATGTGAAGCGTTCGAGTCCATGACCACTCCTGCAGGAATGCCGGCGTCACAGCTCCGCGAGCACGCGCACGTGCGCGACCACGCTGCGCCCAAGCGCCGACAAGTTATAGCCGCCCTCCAGGCAACTGACGATGCGCCCGCGCGCGTAGCGCTTGGCGATATCGCGGATCTGCTCGGTCATCCAAGCGTAGTCGTCTTCGACGAGGCCCATGTTGCCGAGATCGTCCTCGCGATGCGCGTCGAAGCCCGCCGACACGAAGATCATTTCCGGCTTGAATTCGTGGAGCCGCGGCAGCCACATCATGTCCACCAGCTCGCGGATCGCCATGCCCTTGGTGCGCGCGGCCACCGGCACGTTGACCATGTTCGGCGCCGCATTTTCCGCGCCGCTGTACGGATAGAACGGGTGCTGGAAGAAGCTGCACATCAGCACGCGCTCGTCGCCGGCGAACGCCGCCTCGGTGCCGTTGCCGTGGTGGACGTCGAAATCGACGATCGCCACGCGCGCGAGCCCGTGCACCTCCAGCGCGTGACGCGCGGCGATCGCGACATTGTTGAAGAAGCAAAAGCCCATCGCTCGCGCTGGCTCAGCGTGATGCCCCGGCGGACGCACGCTGCAAAACGCGTTGTCGTAGCGGCCCGCGATCACGGCGTCGGTAGCCGCGAGCGCCGCGCCCGCCGAGCGCAGCGCCGCCTGCCACGTATGCGGATTCATCGAGGTGTCGGGATCGATCTGCGCATAGCCTTCGATCGGCGCCTGGCTCTTGATGTAGTCGATATGGGCTTGCGTGTGCACGCGCGCCAGCGCGGACATCTCGGCGAGGGGCGCCGACTCACGCTCGATCAGCGGATCGATACGGCTCGCGATGAGCTGATCCTCGATTGCCTGGAGGCGCGCCGGGCATTCAGGATGCCACTGTCCCATCTCGTGCAGCAGACAATCCGCGTGCGAATAAAAGCCTGTCGCCATAGTGGTTCGCTTCTGCCGCGCGGCATCGGACGGCCCGCGGCAGGTCTCCTTCGGTATGTTCGGTATGGGCGCAAAGCGAGTTGCGCCGGGAGGTGATCGGACTACGTTACCACATCGAATCGATCCCCGAACCCGGGCGCCGTGCACGTGCGGCATGCTTTGCCGCATTGATCGGATCGAACGGCGGTTTGGCCGGTAGCGTCGGTTATACTGCGCCGAGTCCTTTTTGCGCCGCCCTCTCTCGTCCGCTCTAGTCTGTTTTGTCCGCCATGACCGTCCAAGTTGCTCCGTCCGCAGGAAACCGGCTTCGCGCCACTACCGTGGCAATCGCAGTGTCCCTCTCGCTCGGCATCTCCTGCGGCAGCTCGACGGCGGCGGCGCAAACCGTGCCCGCCAAGCGTCCTCCCGTCGTCGCACAGGGTCAACCGCAACAGCCGGCCCCCACGGGCCAGACGTTCGAAGAAGAGATCATCCCGCAGCGCTACGCGAACAATCCGAACGTCGATGCGTTCATCAACGACATGGTCGCGCGCTACGATTTCGACCCGGCAACGCTTCATTCGCTCTTCGCCGGCGTGAACTATTCGGCGACCGCGGTGAAGCTGGTGACGCCAGCACCGTCGCCGTCGGTCAAGAATTGGAAGGTCTATCAGTCGCGTTTCCTGGACACCGTGCGCATCAACGCGGGCGTGCGCTTCTGGAAGCAAAATCAGGCGACGCTGCAGCGCGCGTATGAAGAGTTTGGCGTGCCACCGGAGATCATCGTAGGCATCATCGGCGTCGAGACGATCTACGGCCGCTACATGGGCAACTTCCGCGTGCTCGATGCGCTGACGACGCTCACGTTCGACTATCCCAATACGCCCAATCGCGCCGACCGGATGGCGACGTTCCGCAAGAACCTCGAAGACTACCTGGTCTGGACGCACGACACTCAGATCGATCCGACCTCGGTGCTCGGCTCCTATACCGGCGCAATTGGCATTCCGCAGTTTCTGCCGAGCAGCATCGTGCAGTATGCGGTCGACTACGAAGGTGACAAGCACATCGACTTGCGCTCGAGCCAGGCCGATGCGATCGGCAGCGTCGCGAACTATCTGAAGGAAAACGGCTGGGAAAACGGCCGGCCGGTGGTCTGGAAGATTGCGCAGGACCCGGGCAGCCTGGGTATCGCGCAAGCGGCCGCCGACGGCCAGCCGGAACCGCATTGGCCGCTTTCGCAATTGCTGCGCGCGGGGATGCTGCTTGACGAGCCCGGTCTCGACATGGCGACCGAAGGCGGCACGCCGGTGACGGTCGTCGATTTGCCGAGCCCGGGGCTGCCGACCGAGTATGTGCTTGGCCTCAAGAATTTCTACGTGCTGACGCGCTACAACCGCAGCTTCTTTTACGCGCTTGCTGTGTACCAGCTTGGCGAACGAGTAAAGGCGCAGATGGCCGTGGAGGATTTCAACGCGGCCGGCTCAGGCGCGGCCGGCTCAGGCGCGGCCGGCTCGGGTGGTTCAGGCGGCGCGGGCGCGCCGAGCCCCGCATCGCAATGACGTAGTCGCGCCATCAAGTCGCCGCCGAGCGGCTAGCCACAATGAAAAAGCGCCGGCATGCGGCGCTTTTTTGTTTGGTGAGCTCCTGCAGATCAGGCGGGAAAAACACCCGTCGACAGATACCGGTCCCCGCGGTCGCAGACCACGAACACGATCGTCGCGTTCTCGACCTGCCGCGCAACACGCATCGCCACCTCACAAGCGCCCGCCGACGAAATCCCGCAGAAGATGCCCTCGACCGCCGCCAAGCGGCGGGCCATCGCTTCAGCCGCCGCTTGCGAGACGCTCTCGGTGCGATCGACGCGGCTTCGATCGAAAATCTTCGGCATATACGCTTCCGGCCACTTGCGAATGCCCGGAATGCGCGAGCCCTCTTCGGGCTGCGCGCCGATGATCTCGATCGCGCTGTTCTGCTCTTTCAGGTATTGGGACACGCCCATGATCGTGCCCGTCGTGCCCATCGCCGACACGAAGTGCGTGATGCGGCCTTCGGTGTCGCGCCAGATTTCGGGACCGGTCGCCTCATAGTGGACAAGCGGATTGTCGGGGTTCGCGAACTGATCGAGGATGATGCCCTTGCCGTCGCGCTGCATCTGGTCCGCGAGATCGCGCGCGTACTCCATGCCGCCCTTCACGGGCGTGAGGATGATTTCCGCGCCATACGCGGCCATGCTTTGACGGCGCTCCACCGACAGATCCTCCGGCATGATCAGCACCATCTTGTAGCCGCGAATCGCCGCGGCCATCGCAAGCGCGATGCCGGTATTTCCGCTCGTCGCCTCGATCAGCGTATCGCCGGGTTTGATGCGGCCGCGCGCTTCGGCTTTCTTGATCATCGACAGCGCCGGCCGGTCCTTCACCGAGCCCGCTGGGTTGTTGCCTTCCAGCTTGCCGAGAATCACATTGTTCCGGCTGCGGATTTCGTCGTCCGGCAGGCGGACGAGTTGCACGAGAGGCGTATTGCCGATCGTGTCTTCAATAGTCTTGTAAGCCATGAGCGTTGCGTGATGAGAGGAAGGCACCCGGCCTGCCGCGTCGCGACTGTCCCGCGAGGAACAGAAAGACCTGCGGCGGCCCTGCGGTTCGATGTCAGCGATGCCAAGGGTCCGTCGATTGTAATGCACGCGGAATCGGCCCGCCGAGCGACCCTATCGTGCATAGGGATCGAGGCCCGGCTTTGCCCTCGCCCACGGCAAAAAACCCGCGGAGGGGAAAACCGCGGGGCAGCCAGTCATCTGAAAGACGGCTGAAGGAGACAAACCATGCCTATTTCGTTGCGGTCACTTCTTTACGACCACCGCGGGGCCGTTCTTCTGCGCACCTGTTGCCGCGGGCGCCGCCTTGGCCTGGGCGCTGGCAGCATCGGTTTTGGCAGGCCCGATCGCGAGCCCCTCGCCTTGCAGCTTTTCGACCGTATGACCGCCGAGGCCCTTGACGCGCTTCGAAAGATCCGAGGCGTCCTTGAATGGGCCATGTGCCGTGCGTTCGTCGAGAATCGCCTTGGCCTTCGCAGGGCCAATGCCCTTGATGCCGCGCAGCGCGTCCTCGTTGGCGGTGTTGACGTCGACAGCGGCGAAGGCGTGGCTGAACACGGCAACGAGCGCAGCCGCAGCGCAAAACTTGGTGAAAAATGTCTTGAACATAGGGGTCTCCGTGAAAGAGGCCGGCAACGATCGCCGACCGGGAGACCCCAGTCTAAAGAGGCATCCGAACGATTTATAGCTGGCCGAACAGCCAACGCACGTAGCGATCGACGCCTTCCTGCACGGTCAGGAACGGCGCGTCGTAGCCGGCCGCGCGCAGGCGCGTGAGATCGGCTTGCGTGTAGCATTGGTACTTGCCGCGCAGCGCGTCGGGGAACGGCACGTATTCGATGAGCCCGCGCTGCACCTGCTCGGCGAGCGGAAGCGCCGGCTGGTTGTCGAGCGCGCGCAGCGTGTTGACGACGGAGGTGGCGATATCGTTGAACGGCTGCGCGCGGCCGGTGCCGAGATTGAAGATGCCCGACTTCTCCGGATGATCGAAGAAGAACAGGTTGACCTTCACGACGTCCTCGACCGACACGAAATCGCGCGTCTGCTCGCCCGCCGCATAGCCGTTGTACTCGCCAAAGAGCTTGACCTTCCCCTCGGCGCGGAACTGGTTGAAGTTGTGGAACGCCACCGACGCCATGCGCCCCTTGTGCGTTTCACGCTCGCCGTAGACGTTGAAATAGCGAAAGCCGGCGATCTGGCTCTGCGCTTGCGGCAGCACGCGGCGGATGATCTGGTCGAACAGGAACTTCGAATAGCCGTAGACGTTGAGCGGCGCTTCCACTTCGCGGTCTTCCACGAAGCGGCTCGACCCGCCATAGATCGCCGCCGACGACGCGTACAGGAACTGCGTGCCCTGCGCGAGACACGCATCGAGCACTGCGCGGCTGTAGCGGAAGTTGTTGTCCATCATGTAGCGGCCGTCGTGCTCCATCGTGTCCGAGCACGCCCCTTCATGGAACACCGCACGCACCTTGCCGAAATCACCGCGCGCGAAGCGCTCGACGAATTCGGTCTTGTCGAGATAATCGTCGATCTCGCAGTCGACGAGGTTCTTGAATTTGTCCGCGCGCGTCAGGTTGTCGACGGCGACGATGCGTGTCTCGCCGCGATTGTTGAGCGCCTTGACGAGATTGGCGCCGATAAAGCCGGCGGCACCGGTGACGATGATGGTCATGGTCGTCCTGCGATATGAGGTGAATGGCGGGAATGCGCGCTGAGCCGAAGCGCGCCGCGCGGCGATGCGCGCAACGCGGCATGCCCGGCGCGGATTCGAATCATGGAAAGAGTTCGTCGTAGTCGACGGTGGCCGTGCCGAGCTTGCCGACGACGATGCCGGCTGCGCGATTCGCGAGCGACACCGCCTCGATGAGCGGCAAACCCGCGCCCAGCATGACGGCGAGCGTCGCGATCACGGTGTCTCCCGCGCCCGACACATCATACACTTCGCGTGCCACAGCCGGCGCGTGGTGCACGCCGCCGTCGGCGGTGAAGAGCGACATGCCCTCCTCCGAGCGCGTAAGCAGCAACGCGTCGATGTCGAGCGAGGTGCGCAGCGCCGTCACGCGAGCGAGCAGATCGTCCTCCGACTTCCACTGCCCGACCACTTCGCGCAGCTCGGCGCGATTCGGCGTAATCAGCGTCGCGCCGCGATAGCGTTCCCAGTCATCGCCCTTCGGATCGACGAGCACGGGTTTGTCCGATGCACGCGCCTTCGCGATCATTTTCGTCACGTGCGTGAGGC
>DATGHJ010000211.1:0-13053 GCA_035308085.1 Trinickia sp.
TGCAACGCCGGCTGCAGCAACGCCCGCCGTCCCGGCACCGACAGCCGCGGCGCCGGCCGCGGCAGCGAGTTCGGCGACGGCCGCCGCGCCGGCGACGACCGCACAAAACAACGCCACGTCTCCGTCCTCTGGAACGACGACCAACAACGGCGTCACCCAGCTCAAGCGCTTCGAGGTGACGGGTTCGCTGATCCGCCAAGCCGACAAGGTCGGCTTCAATCAAGTTCAGACGATCACGGCAAAGGAAATTCAGAGCAGCGGCGAGGCGACGGTCGCCGACTTCCTGCGTGATACGGCAGCCAACTCGGCGAACAGCTGGGGCGAGGGCCAGTCGGCCAACTTCGCACCGGGCGCCGCGGGTATGGCGCTGCGCGGTCTCAGCGAAAAGTACACGCTGGTACTGGTCGATGGTCAGCGCGTTGCGCCGTTCGCGTTCTTCTCGAACAGCGTCGACTCGTTCTTCGACCTGAACACGCTGCCGCTCAACGACATCGAGCGCATCGAAATCGTGAAGACGGGCGCTGTGTCGCAATATGGCTCGGATGCTATCGGCGGCGTGGTCAACATCATCACGAAGCACGACTTCCAGGGTCTGCAGCTCGACGGCGGCCTCGGCACCGCGACCAATGGCGGCAATGGTCAAGGCACGACCAAGTTCGGCGTGCTAGGCGGCTTCGGCGACCTCAACTCGGATCACTTCAACGTCACGGCGGCGGCGAGCTACTACAAGTCGAACGGCTTCTCGCTTGCGGACCGCGACTCGACGCAAAACCAGGACTTCACCGGCAAGCCGGGCGGCCTGTCGGTGCTCTCGCCGTCGTATTGGCAGACGCCCAACGGCCCGCAGGCGTTGAGCAACTGCCCGTTCGGCAGCAGCGTGCGCCCCGCTGGGACCAACTCGATCACGGCGGGTCAGGCGGGCACGATTTGCGGCCTGAACACGGCAGACCAGATGTCGATCCTGCCGTTCACCGAGCGCTGGAACGCGAAGGTTCACGCCGACTTCAAGATCAACGACACCACGACCGCTTGGGCGGATATTCTCGGCAGCTACAACACGACGACCCAGAACCAGGGCGTGAACGTGTTCGGCAATCCGCAGTCCGCGCCGCTGATCTGGAATCCGGCTACGCAAACCCCGGGACCGCTGAGCTTTGTCGTGCCGGCAAGCAACCCGTTCAACCCGTTCGGCGTGGCGACTCCGCTCACGTACACGTTCCCGAACACGGTGTCGGAAAAGACGGATGCTTCCTACTATCGCGCGGCCGCGGGTATCAAAGGCACGGTCGGCCTGCCGGTGGGCGGTGACTGGGACTGGGCGACTTCGGTCAGCCATTCGCAAAGCACGGTTTCGAACCAATGGTCGAACCTGCTGAGCGTTGCCGGTGTGACTGCCGCATACAACGGCGCACTGAACTTCGCGAACCCGTCCGCCACCCCCGGCGCGCTCAATGCCGCCTATATCAACGCGAACAACCTGGGTATTTCGAAGCTCGATACCGTCGACGCGACGATTTCGACGCCGACTCTCTTCCATCTGCCGGCAGGCGATGTGGGCCTGGGCTTCGGTGCGCAGTTCACGCACCAGAGCGAGTCGCTGACGCCTGGCGCCGAGTTCGCGGAAGGTCTCGTGGTTTCGCCGAACATCCAAACGGTGAGCGGCTCGCGTAACGTTGCGGCGGTCTACTACCAGTTCGACATTCCAATCATCCACAACTTGACGTTCAGCCAGTCGGGCCGCTACGACCACTACACGGACGTCGGCGGCGCCTTCTCGCCGCGCTTCGCGTTGCGCTATCAGCCGGTTCAGGCGCTGACGATGTACACATCGTACGACCGCGGCTTCCGCGCACCGACGTTCGTCGAAGACAGCAATTCGGTGGCGATCGGGCAGCAGGTCAATCCGCAGACCGGCCTGAACTACCAGACGGTCACGGAAGGCAACCGGAACCTGCAGCCGGAGCATACGCGTAACTTCAACGTTGGCTTCCAGCTGTCGCCGACGCGCACCACCGACGTCGGTCTGGACTACTACAAGATCTGGATCGACAACGTGATCGGTCAAGGCGCCCCTTCGTCGACCGTGTTCAACCCGGATGGTTCGATCGCGTACACGGTCATTCCGTACCAGAACCTGGGCTATCTCGACACGGATGGTTTCGAAGGCACGCTCCGTCAAGCGTTGCCGACGAAACTCGGCACGTTCACGCTGACGGGTGACTGGGCATACATCCTCGACTACAAGCTCGGCGCGCCGGGTGCGGCTCCGATCAACGGAGCAGGCAACAACTACACGATCACGCAGCCATTCGGCGGCAGCTTCCCGCGCTGGCGCGGCAACACCACGCTGGACTGGGCCTACCACAAGTGGGATGCGGCTCTGACGTGGCAGTTCACGGGCCCGTACGCGCAGAACCTGCTGCCTCCGCCGGCTCCGAACAAGGTGGGTTCGTATAGCCAGTTCAACCTGATGGTCACGTACACGGGCTTCAAGCACTGGACCATCTACGGCGGCATCGACAACATCTTCAACCGCACGCCTCCGTACGATCCGATTTTCGCTCAAGGCACGCTGGATCAGACGGGCTACGACACGTCGGTTTACTCGTACATCGGCCGCTTCGCTCAGATCGGCGCGACGTACAAGTTCTAAAGCAGGTGGTGGTAGTGAGTTGTTAGAAGAAAGAAGTCAGCAGTACGGCAGTAAGCAGTTGGGTCCGCCGCTCTCACTCCTTGGTCGGAGTCAAAGCGGGAGCGGCGGCCTTTGTCCTAGAGGCGCCGCAAGAAGGGAAATGGGCGGTTCACGCCGGGAGGAGTAAAAGTTGGGTACGAAAGTGGAAGGACAATTTCCGGTGGCAAATGCGCGGGTGGCAACGCTAGGACGCCCTCGCGAATTCGGGAAGAAGCAGCAAAACCCGGTACGCCGCTTTGGTGGTATCGCAGTCGTCATCGTTCTGCACATCGTGCTGGTCTACGCACTGCTCAACGGCCTCGCCACCAAGGTGGTGCAGGTCATTCAACACCCCATCGAAACCAAGATCATCGAGCCGGTGAAACCGCCGCCGCCGCCGCCGCTGCCGACCGTGCAGCTGCCGCCGCCGAAGTTCGCGCCGCCGCCTCCGCCGTTCGTGCCGCCGCCGGAAGTGCAGGTGCAGGCTCCGCCGCAGCAGACGATCACGCACCAGTCCGCTCCGGTTCAGTCGGCGCCCGTGGTCGCGCCTCCGGTTCAAGCGCCGCCGGCGCCCAAGCCCGTGAGCACGGCGGTCGGCGTGGTGTGCCCGAACTCGGATCAGGTTCGCGCGTCGGTGAAGTATCCGAAGGAGGCACAGGAAAACAACATCACGGGTGATGTCCTGATCGAATTCGTAGTCGACCCGCAAGGCCACATTACGAACGAACGCGTTGCGCAGTCCGCCGATTCCGATCTCGATCGCGCGGCGTTCAATGCGGTCAAGCAGTTCAATTGTATTTCCCAGGGGCAAGCTGTCCGCGTACAGGTTCCGTTCTCTTTCAACTTGAACTGAACGTACTGAGCACTACCGGTAGCGATTTGTTGATTGTTTTACAAGTTCACGGATGAACTGGAGCAGACATGAATAAGCGTACTCTCGCCGCTCTGACGGCAAGCATGGTGATCGGCGTATCGGCGGTGGGTTCCATCGCTGTGCCGCAAATGGCTTACGCACAAGCCAGCGATGCAACGGCTGCCGCCGCCTCGGCGCCGGCCACCGCGACCGCGCAAGCGGCAACGCCGTCGGCCGACCAGCCGGCGCCGCCGCCCGCACCCGCCACGTCGGAAACCGTCAACAACCCGTACGGTCTCGGCGCCCTCTGGAAAAACGGCGACTTCGTCGCTCGCTTCGTGCTGATTCTGCTGGTCATCATGTCGATGGGCAGCTGGTACATCATGATCACCAAGTTCTTCGAGCAAATGCGCGCCAACGCCCGTGCGAAGAACGCTGACGCAAAACTGTGGAGCGCGCCGTCGCTCACCGAAGGCGCCAAGCAGCTCGACGAAAACTCGCCGTTCCGCTTCATCGCCGAAACGGCGATCGAAGCCGGCGAGCACCACGACGAGGCCCTCCTCGAATCGGTCGACCGCAACACCTGGATCGACGCCTCGGTCGATCGCGCGATCACCAGCGTGTCGAACCGCCTGCAAGACGGCCTCGCGTTCCTCGGAACTGTCGGTTCGACGGCGCCGTTCGTCGGCCTGTTCGGTACGGTGTGGGGCATCTATCACGCACTGACGGCTATCGGCATTGCCGGCCAGGCATCGATCGACAAGGTCGCGGGCCCGGTGGGTGAAGCGCTGATCATGACGGCCATCGGTCTTGCGGTCGCGGTTCCGGCCGTGCTCGGCTACAACTTCCTGGTTCGCCGCAACAAGTCGGTGATGGAGCGTGTGCGCTCGTTCGGCGCGCAGCTGCACACGGTGCTGCTCGCGGGCGGCAAGCGCCCGGCGCGTAACGGTCACGCGGCGGTTGCGAAGTCGCTGGCAACGCAAGCGGGGTAATCGGCCATGGCAATGAGCGTTGGACAAGACGGGGATGAAGACGAAGTCATGTCCAACATCAACACCACGCCGCTCGTCGACGTGATGCTGGTGTTGCTGATCATCTTCCTGATCACGATTCCCGTCGTAACCCACACGGTGCCGCTGCAGTTGCCGAAGGAAACGATTCAGCCGCTGCAGACGACGCCCAAGAGCATCGAGATCGCCGTGAACAAGGATGGCGATTTCTTCTGGAACGAAACGCACGTGGATGCGCAGACGCTGCTGACAAAGTTGAAGACTGTGTCGGTGCAGACGCCGCAGCCGGAGGTACACGTGCGCGGCGATCAGTACACGCGCTACGAATTCATCGGCCGTGTGATCACCGCGTGCGAGCGCGCCGGCATCGCGAAGGTTTCGTTCATCACAGAACCGCCCGCGCGCGGGGGTTAGAGCTTTGCATGGGACCCGAGTAAGTGCTCTGCATGGGGCCGAAGTCAGTGCTGAAGCACTAACTCCGGCCGACAGCTAAAGCGCCAACTCGGGTCGACAGGAGGACGGTAATGGGAATGAACGTAGGCTCTCGCGGGAGCAGCGGCGAACCGGAAGTGATGGTCGACATCAACACCACGCCGCTGATCGACGTGATGCTGGTGCTGTTGATCATGCTGATCATCACGATCCCGATTCAGATGCACGCGGTGAAGATGAACCTGCCGATCGGCAATCCGCCGCCGCCGCCGGTGCAGCCGGAGGTGGTGCAGATCGATATCGACTTCGACGGCACGATGACGTGGAACGGCACGCCGATCACGAGCTCGGCCATGCTCGAGTCGAAGTTCGCGCAGGTGGCGGCCGAGCCGGACCAGGCCGAGATCCATCTGCGTCCGAACAAGCTGGTGCCGTACAAGGACGTGGCCGCGGTGATGGCCGCCGCGCAGCGTGAAGGCGCAACGAAGATCGGCCTGATCGGCAACGAGCAATACATGCAATAAGGAAGTCGCAATGCGAAAGATCCAGCATCGGATGAAGCGCGCCGCAATCGCGGCCGCTTTCGGGGGGCTCATGGCGGCGGCGCTGCTGCCGTCCACGTCGTACGCGGACACGCTGCGCCCGGACGTCGCCAAGCCGCTGAACGACGCGCAGACCCTGTACCGCGCGCACAAGTACAAGGACGCGCTCGGCAAGATCGCGCAAGCGGCCGCGGTGCCGAACAAGACGCCGTACGAGACCTACATGGTCGAGGAAATGCGCGGCGCCGCGGCGATGGCGGCGGGCGATGTCGGCACGGCCGCGCAAGCCTATGAAACACTGCTGAATTCCGGCCAGTTGAAGGGCGCGGACGAGCAGAGCACGACGGCCGCGCTCGCGGGCATCTACTTCCAGGAGAAGAACTACGCGAAGGCGATCGCCGTCGCGCAGCGCTACCTGAAAGCGGGCGGCGCCGATCCCGACATGCGTACGCTGCTGGTGCAGTCGTACTACTTGTCGAATGATTGCGGCAACGTGGTCACGCTCTTGAAGGCGAGCGTCGACGCGCAAGCGAAAGCCGGTCACGCACCCGACGAATCGCAGTTGCAGCTGCTCGGCACCTGCTCGCAGAAGGTGAACGACAACACCACGTATCGCAGCGCGCTCGAGAAGCTCGTCGCGTATCACCCGAAGCAGTCGTACTGGGACGATCTGTTCGCGGCGATCAAGAGCAAGCCGGGCTACTCGTCGGGTCTGGACATCGATACGTATCGTCTGCGCCGCGCAACGGGCGCGCTGACGACACCCGATGACTATATGGAAATGACGCAGTTGGCGATCGTCGCGAACAGCACGGCCGAAGGCAAGCAGGTGATCGACCAGGGCTTCGCGAGCGGCGTGCTCGGTCACGACGCGGGCGCCGATCGCGAGAAGCGCCTGCAAGCGCTCGCGACGAAGCGCGCGCAGTCGACCACCGACCAGAACGGCAACGCGGTTGCGCCGCTCGACGCCGGCCTGAACCTCGTATACGCCGGCAAGGCCAAGGACGGTATCGCGATGATGGAAGCCGCGATCGCGAAGGGCGGTCTCGAACATCCGGACGAAGCGCAACTGCACCTGGGCGTGGCGTACTACGTCGCGGGCGAAAAGGCGAAAGCCGTGCAGGCGTTCAAGACCGTCAAGGGGACCGACGGCTCGGCCGACCTCGCGCGTCTGTGGGTGCTGGTCGCATCGAAGTAACGTTGCGATGTGAAGGACAGCAGCCTGCCGTCCTGGCGTCAATCCGATGAACAGCGTGCCGGTGATTCTCCGGCACGCGTTTTCTCGCACTGAGATGATGAAACTTGTGAAGTTTCGGCGGCCGCGCGGTTTGGCGCGACGGCACGGGTCGTTGCGGCCTGCGTTCGGCGCGCTCCTAGTCGCGGCGCTCGGCACGGCGTATGTTCTGCCGGCCGATGCGAAGCCCGCGATCGCGCAATTCGGCGACCCCAAATATCCGTCGACTTTCACGCACTTCGATTACGCGGACCCGAACGCGCCATCGAACGGCGAGCTCAATTTCCAGAACTACGACCAGTCGCAAAGCTACGACTCGCTGAACCCGTTCATCGTGCGCGGCCTGCCCGCGCCGGACATTCGGAACCTGATGTTCGACACGCTGATGCAGCGCAGCTGGGACGAGCTCGCTTCCGAATATCCGCTGATCGCGGACGACGTCGAGGTGGCCCCGGACGGCCGCTCGGCGACGTTCCATATCAATCCCGCCGCGCGCTTCTCGAACGGCGATCCGATCACCGCCGCCGACGTCAAGTACTCGCTCGACACGCTGAAGAGCCAGCAGGCGTCGCCGATGCTGTCGTCGCAATTCGCGGTGATCAAGGACGCGACCGTGATCGACCGCTCGACCGTGCGTTTCGACTTCAGCGATCCGGGCCGCGGCTCGCCGCTGATCGCGGGCGACCTGCCGGTGTTTTCGCCGAAGTGGGGGCTGCTGCCGGATGGCAAGCGCGTGCCGTTCGACCAAATCGCCACGCAGCCGCCCATCGCGAGCGGCCCGTACCTCGTCGAATCCCGCAAGAACGACAAGGGGATCACGTACCGCCGCCGCGACGATTACTGGGCCGCGAACCTGCCGTCGCGGCGCGGCATGTTCCGCTTCAAGCGCATCACGTTCCGCCTGTATCTCGACCAGTACACGAAGCTCGAAGCGTTCAAGGCGGGCAACGATGACGTCGACGTCGAATACAGCGCGACGCAATGGGCGCGCAAGTACGTCGGCAAGAATTTCAATAACGGCATGCTCGCCAAGGGCTGGTTCCTCGACGGTCCGGCGCAGATGCAGGGCTTCGTGGTCAACACGCGCAAGGACAAGTTCAAGGACCCGCGCGTTCGCCACGCGCTCGCGCTCGCGTTCGACTACGACTGGATGAACCGGATGATGTTCTACGGTCAGTACGAACGGTTGAACAGCTTCTGGCAAGACAGCCCGTTCGGCGCGACCGGCATGCCGAGCGAAAAGGAACTGGCGCTGCTCGAGCCGTTCAAGAAATCGCTGCCACCCGAGGTGTTCGGACCGATGACGCAGCAGCCGAACACGCTGCCGCCGAACTCACTGCGCGGCAATCTGCGCGAGGCGCGCGAGCTGCTCGCGCAAGCCGGCTGGCACTATCGCGACGGCGCGCTGCGCGACGCGAACGGCAACCCGATGACGATCGAAATCATGGACGACGAGCCGGGCTTCGACCGTCTGCTGATCCCTTACTGTCAGGCGCTGCAAACGCTCGGCATCGACGCGCACATGCGCGAGATCGACAGCGCGCTCTATCAGAAGCGGATCGACAACTTCCAGTTCGATCTGACGACCTACATCTATCCGCCGGTGACGATTCCGGGCGTCGAGCTCCAGCGCCGTTTCACCAGCAAGGCGGCGGACCAGGTCGGCTCCGAAAACTATTCCGGCATCAAATCGCCCGCTGTCGATGCGCTCGTGCATGCGGCGATCAACGCGACCACGCTCGACGACCTCGAAGCCGCGACGCGCGCGCTCGACCGCGTGCTGATCAACGAGTACTACGTCGTGCCGCAGTACAACATGCCGCACGCGCGCATCGGCTACAAGACGACGCTCGGCTTCCCGAAGGTCGTGCCGGACTCGTACCAATACGAGGACTGGGTGATCGACTACTGGTACCGCAAGCCGCAGGGTGTGCAGTCCGTAGCGCTTGCCGCCCCTGCAGCCACTGCTCAAAGCGCGGCTCACTGAGGAACCCCATGCTTGCCTACATTCTCAGACGTCTGCTGTTGATGGTGCCGACCTTGATCGGCGTCGTCACGCTGACCTTCGTCGTCACGCAATTCGTGCCGGGCGGGCCGGTCGAGCAGATGGTGACGCAATTGCGCCACGGCAGCGCGCACGGCGGCCCTGACGGCGGTGGCGGTGGCGGCGGTGGCTACCACGGCAGCCAGGGCGTCGATCCGCAGCAGATCGAGCAGATCAAGAAGCAGTTCGGCTTCGACAAGCCGCCGCTCACGCGCTACTTCATGATGCTGAAGAACTACGCGACGTTCGATCTCGGGCAGTCGTACTTCCAGCACGAAAGCGTGTGGGGCGTGATCAAGTCGAAGCTGCCGGTGTCGATTTCGCTCGGGCTGTGGACGGTGTTTCTCACTTACGCGGTATCGGTGCCGCTCGGCATCGCAAAGGCCGTGCGCAACGGCTCGCGCTTCGATACGGCCACCAGCGTGCTCGTGCTCGTCGGCTACGCGATTCCCGGCTTCGTGCTCGGCGTGCTGCTCCTGATGCTGTTCGGCGGCGGCACGTTCTGGCAGGTGTTTCCGATGCGCGGCATCACGTCGGACAACTTCGACGATCTCTCCGCGATCGGCAAGGTGCTCGACTACCTGTGGCACATGGTGCTGCCGGTGACGGCTTCGGTGGTCGGCAACTTCGCGATCGTCACGATCCTCACGAAGAACACGTTCCTCGAAGAAATCGGCCGTCAATACGTGCTGACCGCGCGCGCGAAGGGTGCGCCCGAGCGCGACGTGCTCTGGAAGCACGTGCTGCGCAACGCCGCGATTCCGCTGCTCACGGGCTTGCCCGCCGCGTTCGTCGGCGCGTTCCTGAACGGCAATCTGCTGATTGAAACGCTGTTTTCGCTCGACGGGATGGGCCAGCTTTCGTACGACTCGGTGATTCGCCGCGACTACCCGGTCGTGCTCGGTTCGCTGTTTCTGTTCACCCTGATCGGCCTCGTAACCAAACTCATTGCTGACGTCTGCTATGTCCTCGTCGACCCCCGCATCCAATTCGACCGCATGGGCCGTTAATTCGGCCGTGGCCGCGCCCGTGGCGTCGATCTCTCCGTGGCGGCGCACGTGGCTGCGCTTCAAGGCGCAGCGGCTCGGCTACTGGAGCCTTGTGATCTTCGTCACGCTGTTCGTGGTGAGCCTGTTTGGCGAGCTGATCTGCAACGACAAGCCGCTCGTCGTGCGCTACGAAGGCCACTACTACTTCCCGATCGTGAAGGAGTACCCCGAGGCCACTTTCGGCGGCGACTTCCCGGCTAAGGCGAACTATCTCGACCCGTATATCCGCTCGCGCATCACGACCAACGGCAACTTCGCGATCTATCCGCCGAACCACAACTACTACGACACGATCGACTACTTCGCGTCGCGGCCGTTCCCGGCGTCGCCGTCGTCGCAGAACTGGCTTGGCACCGATCAGTTCGGGCGCGATGTGCTGTCGCGGCTGCTGTATGGCTTTCGCGTGTCGGTGCTGATGGCGCTCGCGCTGACCCTTTCGGGCGTCTTCTTCGGCGTGCTCGCCGGCGCATTGCAAGGCTTCTACGGCGGGCGCACCGACTTGATCGGCCAGCGCCTGATCGAGATCTGGTCCTCGATGCCTGATCTGTATCTGCTGATCATCTTCGCGTCGATTTTCGAGCCGACGTTGTGGCTGTTGTTCATCCTGTTGTCGATGTTCGGCTGGCTCGTGCTTTCCGACTACGTGCGCGCCGAGTTCCTGCGCAACCGTTCGCTCGACTACGTGAAGGCCGCGCGCACGATGGGCCTCTCGAACTGGGAGATCATCTGGCGCCACGTGCTGCCCAACAGTTTGACACCCGTGATTACGTTCCTGCCGTTCCGCATGAGCGCGGCGATCCTGTCGCTGACGAGTCTCGACTTCCTCGGCCTCGGCGTGCCGCCGCCGACGCCGAGCCTGGGTGAACTGCTGCAAGAGGGCAAGAACAACCTCGACGCATGGTGGATTTCGATTTCGGCGTTCGCGGCGCTCGTCGTGACGCTGCTGCTGCTGACCTTCATGGGCGATGCGCTGCGTAACGCGCTCGACACGCGTTCGCGCGGCTCGGCATTCGGAGGGGGCAAGTAATGGCGCAGCCGTTGCTGGATATTCGGAATTTTTCGGTCGCGTTCGGCGACAAGGTGTGCGTGCGCGACTTGAACCTGTCGATCGCGCGCGGCGAGCGGGTCGCGCTCGTCGGCGAATCGGGCTCGGGCAAGAGCGTCACGGCGCTGTCGATCCTGCGCCTCGTCGAGCACGCGACGCTCTCCGGACGCATGCTGCTCGATGGCGAAGACCTCTTGCGCAAGACCGAGCAGCAGATGCGCGGCATTCGCGGCGCCGATGTCGCGATGGTGTTCCAGGAGCCGATGACCGCGCTCAACCCGCTCTACACGGTCGGCAAGCAGATCGCCGAAAGTTTGCGCTTGCACGAGGGCCTGCGCCCGAACGCGGCGCGCGAGCGCGGCATCGAGCTGCTGCGCCGCACCGGCATTCCCGAGCCGGAGCGCCGCATCGACAGCTTTCCGCACCAGCTCTCGGGCGGCCAGCGTCAGCGCGCGATGATCGCGATGGCGCTCGCATGCCGGCCGCGTTTGCTGCTCGCCGACGAACCGACGACGGCGCTCGACGTGACCGTGCGCCAGCAGATCGTCGATTTGCTGATCGATCTGCAGGAGCAGGAAGCGGCCGAGCGCGGCATGGCGGTGCTCTTGATCACGCACGATTTGAATCTCGTGAAGCGTTTCGCGCAGCGCGTCGCCGTGATGGAGAAGGGCGTGCTCGTAGAAACGAACACGACCGAGGCGCTGTTTTCGAATCCGCAGCACCCGTATACGAAGCGTCTGCTCGATAGCGAGCCGCGCCGCTGCGTCGACGCGGTGCCGTCCGATTCCAGGAACGTGCTCGACATCAAGGGCCTCGCGGTCGACTACCGCATGAAGGCGAAGGGCTTGAAATCGCTCTTCGGCAGCGCGAGGTTCCGCGCGCTGCACGACGTCGATCTCACGCTGCGGCGGGGCGAGACGCTCGGCATCGTTGGTGAATCGGGGTCGGGGAAATCGACGCTCGCAGCAACCGTGCTCGGTTTGCAGCGCGCGGCGCAAGGCGAGCTCGCGATCGACGGCAAGCCGTTGTCGAGCCTGCGCACCGCGAGCGCGCGGCGCGATTTGTGCGCGCGGATGCAAGTGGTGTTTCAGGACCCGTTCGGCTCGTTGTCGCCGCGCATGACGGTCGAGCAAATCGTTTGCGAAGGGATGCGCGTGCATCGTGCGGATATCGCTCCGAAAGCGCGGCGCGATCGCGCGGCGGCGCTCTTGGACGAGGTCGGTTTGCCGGCCGATGCATTGGTGCGTTACCCTCACGAATTCTCCGGCGGCCAGCGTCAGCGCATTGCGATTGCGCGCGCGCTTGCGGTCGAACCGGAGCTGCTGGTGCTCGACGAGCCCACGAGCGCGCTGGACGTGTCGGTCCAGCAGCAGGTGCTGAACCTGCTGACGCGCCTGCAGAAGAAGTATGGGCTGAGCTACTTGTTCATTACCCACGACCTCGCGGTGATGCGGGCGATGGCCCATCGGGTGATCGTCATGAAGTCGGGGCGCATCGTTGAAGCGGGCGACACGCTCGACGTGCTGCGCGCCCCTGCGCATCCGTACACGCAGGCGCTGCTCGCGGCGTCGATGCAGACGCCGGCGCCCGACGCCCGCGAGGAATTTGCCTGAGCGGGCGCGCGACTAGCGTTATCAAGTGAGTAGGCGTGCTCGCGAGTTCATTCGAATTCACCTGACGAGCAGATGGAAAAAACAATAAAGACGACGCTGCCGGAACAACCGGCGCGGCCGGAGGTAACTGGAGATCTGGGCAACGTGCTGCTGCGGCCGCTTCGCGCCGCTGTCGCGGAAGCTTTTCACGCGATGCAGCAGCTGCCCGGGGTGTTTCGTCAAGCGAACGTGGGCGTGCCCTACGATTCGCTCGAAAGCACGCGCGAGTGGATCGCGAAGCTCGCGCCCACGACGGTTGCGATCGTCGCGGAACTCGACGGGACGCTCCTGGGTCACGCCGAGATCTACCCGAACAGCGGCCGCCGCGCGCATTCCGCGTTGATCGGCATCGGCGTCCACGACGCGTGGCAAGGGCGCGGCATCGGCTCGCGGTTGCTCGCCGAGCTGGTCGATGCCGCGGACAACTGGATGGGCTTGCGCCGCCTCGAACTGACCGTGTTCGCCGACAACGAGCCCGCGCTCGCGCTCTATCGCAAGTTCGGCTTCGAAATCGAAGCGCG
>DATGHJ010000212.1:0-9861 GCA_035308085.1 Trinickia sp.
AGCGGCCGATGAGCATCTGCGCGGGCCTGCCGTCCATCGCATGGTTGGCGCGGGCCCGAGCGTCCGGGAGGTAACACCATGAATTCGATCTTTCTTCACCTGTCGATTGCCGACTGGGTGAACGACAAAGTGCAGTCGTTCGTCTCGGCCTACGGCGACAGCTTCCACAACTTCAGCGTCACGATCCTGCGCTACGTGCTGGTGCCGATCGAAATGGCGCTGCGCTCGGTGCCGCCGTGGCTGATCCTGATCGCGGTCGGCCTGCTCGCATGGAACGCCACGCGGCGCATCGGCATCGCCGCGTTTTTCGTGCTGCTGCTCTATGTGATCGGCTGCTTCGGTCTGTGGGAAAAGCTGATGCAGACACTCGCGATCATGCTCGTGGCAACCGTGCTGTCGGTCGCGCTCGGCGTGCCGCTCGGCATTCTGACGTCTCGCAGCGCCTGGCTCAGGCGCATCCTGCTGCCCATCCTCGACATCATGCAGACCCTGCCGAGCTTCGTGTACCTGATTCCGGTGCTGATGCTTTTCGGCCTCGGCAAAGTGCCGGCCATCTTCGCGACGATCATCTACGCGCTGCCCCCGCTCATTCGCCTGACGGACCTCGGCATCCGGCATGTGGACGCCGAAGTCGTCGAAGCGGCTCGCGCGTTCGGCACCACGCGCTGGCAATTGCTGATCAATGTGCAAATGCCGCTGGCGCGGCCGAGCATCATGGCCGGGATCAATCAGACGACGATGATGGCGTTGTCGATGGTCGTGATCGCTTCGATGATCGGCGCGCGCGGGCTCGGTGAAGACGTGCTCGCCGGCATTCAAACGCTCGACGTCGGCAAGGGCATGCAGGCCGGCATCGCAATCGTGATTCTCGCAATCGTCATCGACCGCATCAGTCAGGGCTACGGCCAGGACCGCCGCACGCGCCGCCTGCTCGCCCTGAAAAAGCGCTCGAAAGCGGCCTCGCGCGTGCCGTATCACAACGCGGCGGCCGGCGCGAACATCGATGCGGCTCAGACCTCGGCTAGCAGCGAAGACGGCGCCGATACGCAAACCACGAGCGGCTACACGACGAAGGCCGCGAAATAGGCCGCTGGCGCAAGCACTCAGGCAGAAAAGCGCCCACTACGCCGCAAGCATTCGCAAGCAATCGCAAGCAATCGCAAGCAAAGGAGTTCCTCATGGCAGCGATCGAAGTCAAGCACGTCTACAAGCTCTTCGGCCACGCAAGCGCTCACGCGCGCGTGCTCGATCTGCTAAAGAGCGGCAAGGGCAAAGCGCAAGTGCTCGCGCAGACCGGCTGCAACGTCGGCCTGAACGACGTGAGCCTGCATATCGGTTCCGGCGAGATCTTCGTGATCATGGGCCTCTCCGGTTCGGGCAAGTCCACCCTCGTGCGGCACTTCAACCGCCTCATCGAACCGACCGCCGGCGAGATCGTCATCGACGGCAACGACGTCATCAAGCTCGACCCGAAGGGCCTGCGCGAGCTGCGCCGCTACAAGATCAGCATGGTGTTCCAGAACTTCGGGCTGCTGCCGCATCAGACCGTCATCGACAACACCGCCTACGCGCTCAAAACGCGCGGCGAGGCCAAGGCCGAGGCGCTCGAAAAAGCGCAGCTCTGGCTCGGCCGCGTCGGCCTCGACGGCTACGGGCAGCACTACCCCGATGAATTGTCAGGCGGCATGCGCCAGCGCGTGGGCCTCGCGCGAGCGCTCGCCGCCGACACCGACGTGCTGCTCATGGACGAAGCGTTCTCCGCGCTGGACCCGCTGATCCGCACCGAAATGCAGGACCAGTTGCTGCAGCTGCAGGAGAAGCTGAACAAGACGATCGTGTTCATCACGCACGATCTCGACGAGGCGCTGCGCATCGGCGATCGCATCGCGATCCTCAAGGACGGCCAGCTCGTGCAAGTCGGCACGCCCGATGACATCGTCCACCGCCCCGCCGACGAGTACGTGCGGCGCTTCGTCGAGCGGCGTGCGAGCGTGCAGTGACAACGCAAGCGCACTAAGGCCGCGCAGCGTGCTTGGTAGAATGCGGGCGGTTTCAAGCATCTTCCTTCCGTTTCCGCCGCGCGCATGGATCTCGAAAGCGTTCTCTTCACTCAAGGTTTCGGCGCGCGCCGCCAATGCCGCGCGATCATCGCGGATGCGCGCGTCGCCGTGAACGGCGCGCTCTGCACCGATCCCGACGCCCAGTTCGATATCGACGCCCTCACGTTCGAAGTCGACGGCGCCGCATGGCGCTATCGCGAGCACGCGTACATTGTGCTGAACAAGCCCGCGGGCTACGAGTGCTCACGCGAACCGCAGCATCACCTGAGCGTCTTCGGCTTGCTGCCCGCGCAGCTCGCGACACGCGGGGTGCAATGCGTCGGCCGGCTCGACCAGGACACGACGGGCCTTCTGCTCCTCTCCGACGACGGCAAGTTCGTCCATAGATACACCTCGCCCAAGCGCAAGGTGCCGAAAGTCTACCTCGCGACCACCAAGCATCCGCTCGACGACGCCCAGCTCGCGGCGCTTCGCGACGGCGTGCTGCTGCACGGCGAGAGCAAGCCGATCGCGGCCGTCGCCGCACACGCGCGCGGCGAGCGGCAGCTCGAACTGACCGTGCTGGAAGGGAAATATCATCAGGTGAAACGCATGATCGCGGCAATCGGCAACCGCTGCGAAGCGCTGCATCGGGAACGGGTCGGCGGCCTCGCGCTGCCCGCGGCGCTCGAGCCGGGTAAATGGCAGTGGCTCGACGAAGCCGATTTGCAGGCATTGCGCGCCGGCTAGGCATCTCGAGAGCGTCTCGAGCAGCACGCCAAGCCGCGCAAATCAGCCCATTTTGCCCTTTTGTGCGCTGCCCAACACGTAAGGGTTTTACCGGTCGCGCCGCAACATGTTGCAGGCCCAAAAGCCCTCTATACTGGCTTTAAGTCGCTTATTACAAAATGTTGCAAGGGAGACGGATCATGGCGATCAGTGACACTTTCGAAATCTCGTATCTGGTGCTGGCGTTCGCCGCATTGGGCGCGATCATCATTGGCGCCCTGCTCACCACCATGCACATGAAGCGCAAATACCACCCGAATCTGATCGGGGCGTTGATCGGCGCATTGCTGTGCTTTCTGCTGATCGAAACGCTGCCGGCCATTACTTGACGCGCGCCTCAACCTCAAGTTCGCGATAAGCGAGCCGCGCCGCCGTAGTCGGGTGCCCGAAGTCAGCGCACAGTGCGCAGAAAATCGTCGACGCTCGGATAGCGCAGCTGATAGTGCAATTCGCGCTTGAGCCGTGCATTCGAGAGACGCCGCGATTCGCGCATGAACGACAGCAGCATCGGTTCGAGCTGCTGCTCGGCGGCCTCGCGGGTGATACGCGGCGCGCGAGCCAGCCCGAACACATCCGCCACCGCGTCGAAATACTCGCCCATCTTCAGCGCGCTATCGTCCGACGCGTGGATCACGCGCGCCACCCGCGCGTGCGTCGCGGCCCGCAGCAGGATCGCCGCGAGGTCGTCCGCGTGGATGTGGTTCGTGTAGACATCGTCCGCGGCGACGAGCGCCGGGGTGCCTTTTTCCAGCCGGAGCAGCGGCAGCCGGTTTCGCGCGTAAATCCCCGGTATCCGCACGATGCTTGCCGCTAATGCGCCGCGGGCGCTCGCACGCCGCAACTGCTGTTCCGCCGACACCCGGCGCTTGGCCCGATCGTTGGCCGGAAAGACCCGCCGCGTCTCATCGATCAGCGCGCCGCCGCAATCTCCGTAGACCCCCGTCGTGCTCGCGTAAACTAAGCGGGCCGGCACTCCCCGCCGCAGCGACGCGAAAGGTCCGTCGGGTACAATACGCGCTGTTTCGCTGGCGGCAATTCCGGCGTATTGCGCGCGCAAGGCCCGAAGGCGCCCCATCGCGGCGATGCCCTGAGAAGCGGGCCGAAGGCGCCGCGGCGCCGAGAGGGCGGCGATCAGCGCACGCGTGCGGCGATCGTCGTCGCCGGACTTTTGCGGCGGCGCGAGATGCAGGACGGTCGGCGCGATTCCGCTCAAGCGCCGCAGGCTGCGCGGCACGTCGAGATCGCCGACGATCGGCGTCACGGCCGCGGCGCGCAACTCGGCAATCCGCTCACGGTGGCTCGTGAGCGCAACGATCCGCGCGCGAGCGCGCAGGCGTTCCGCGCAGCGCATGCCGATATCGCCGCATCCGACGATCAGCACCCGCGGACGGCGCAAAATTCGTGTCGCATTCATAGTGGACGCATTGTAGCGGTCGCACGCAATGCCTACCGGTTTCCTATTCTTCGTTTCGATTGAGCTATGGCATACAACGTAACCCTCCGGCAAAGCGGCCGGCAATTTCAAGTGGAACCCGACGAACCCATCCTGACCGCCGCCTTGCGCCAAGGCGTCGGACTGCCGTACGGCTGCAAGAACGGCGCGTGCGGCTCATGCAAGGGTACGGTCGTGGCGGGCGAAATCGAGCAGCGCGCGCACTCGTCGTCGGCGCTGTCGAACGATGAGAAGACGCGCGGTATGGCGCTGCTGTGCTGTGCCACCGCGAACTGCGATCTGGAAATCGACGTGCGCGAAGTTGCGGGCGTCGGCGACGTGCAAGTCAAGAAGCTGCCGTGCCGCGTGAACGCGCTCGAGCGCAAGGCCGACGACGTCGTGCTGCTCAAGCTCCAGTTGCCGGCCAACGAACGCCTGCAATATCTGGCCGGTCAATACGTCGAGTTCATCCTCAAGGACGGCAAGCGCCGCAGCTACTCGATGGCGAGCGCCCCGCACCAGGAAGGCCCAATCGAGCTGCACATCCGCCACATGGCGGGCGGCGTCTTCACCGACCACGTCTTCAACACGATGAAGGAGCGCGACATCCTGCGCTTCGAAGGCCCGCTCGGCACGTTCTTCCTGCGCGAAGATTCCGACAAGCCGATCATCCTGCTCGCCTCGGGCACCGGCTTCGCGCCGATCAAGGCAATCGTCGAGCACGCGCTCTTCAAGAACCTCGACCGCCCGATGACGCTCTACTGGGGCGCGCGCCGCAAGAAAGACCTATACCTGCTGGAGCTCGCCGAGCAGTGGGCGAAAGACCACCCGCACTTCAAGTTCGTGCCGGTGCTGTCGGAGCCGGACGCGGGCGACGCCTGGACGGGCCGCACGGGCTTCGTTCATCGCGCCGTCATCGAGGATCTGCCAGACTTGTCGAACTATCAGGTGTACGCCTGCGGCGCACCGGTCATGGTCGAATCGGCGCAGCGCGACTTCACGAGCCATCACAGCCTGCCGCAAGACGAGTTCTACGCAGACTCGTTCACGAGCGAGGCCGATCTCGCGAACGCGGTGTGACGCGCGGCGGTTTAGTGGTTTACATCGGCTATCTCGATATCGTATTCTGTCGCGCATGAACCGCATCCAAACCGAACTCCGACGTCGACGCGCGCTGCCCGCCTGGGAAGCCGTCGGCTAGTCATGGGTTCGCGCCTTGCAGCAACACCGCAAGCGCCAATCGGTTGAAACATGAAAAGCCACGGAAATCCGTGGCTTTTTTGCTTTTTCGTCTGTTTGTTTCGCACCTCCTGGAGCCCGCCGCCATGCAATTCACCGAGTACCCGACGCAATCGCTGATGTACATCACGAATCGCCCCGAAATCGTTTTCACGCACGGCAAGGGCTCGTGGATCTACGACAACGAGGGCAAGCGCTACCTCGACTTCATTCAAGGCTGGGCGGTCAACAGCCTCGGACACTGCAACGAAGGGATGATCGAGGCGCTCGAGAAACAGGCGCGGCTGCTCATCAACCCGTCGCCCGCGTTCTACAACGAGCCGATGGCGAAGCTCGCCGGGCTGCTCGTGCAAAACAGCGTCTTCGACAAGGTCTTCTTCGCCAACAGCGGCGCCGAGGCGAACGAAGGCGCGATCAAGCTCGCGCGCAAGTGGGGCAAGAAGTTCAAGCACGGCGCCTACGAGATCATCACGTTCGACCATAGCTTCCACGGCCGCACGCTCGCGATGATGTCGGCGAGCGGCAAAGCCGGCTGGGACACGATCTACGCGCCGCAAGTGCCCGGCTTCCCGAAGGCGGACCTGAACGACATCGCGTCGGTTGAGAAGCTCATCAGCGAGAAGACGGTCGCCGTGATGCTCGAGCCGATCCAGGGCGAAGGCGGCGTGATTCCGGCCACGCGCGAATTCATGCAGCAACTGCGCGAGCTGACGAAACGCCATAACGTGCTGTTGATCGTCGACGAAGTGCAAAGCGGGTGCGGGCGCGCTGGGACGCTCTTCGCGTATGAACTTTCAGGTATCGAGCCGGACATCATGACGCTCGGCAAGGGCATCGGCGGCGGCGTGCCGCTCGCGGCCATGCTGTCGAAAGCCGAGATCGCCGTATTCGAGGCGGGCGATCAGGGCGGCACCTTCAACGGCAATCCGTTGATGACGGCCGTCGGCTATTCGGTGATTTCGCAGCTTCTCGCACCGGGCTTTCTCGAAGGCGTGCGCGAGCGCGGCGAATATCTGAAGGCGCACTTGCTCGAATTGTCGAAGGAACGCGGCTTCGAGGGCGAGCGCGGCGAGGGCCTGTTGCGCGCGCTGCTGCTCGGCAAGGACATCGGCCCGCAGATCGTCGAAAAGGCGCGCCTGCTGCAGCCGGAGGGCGTGCTGCTCAACGCGGCGCGCCCCAATCTGCTGCGCTTCATGCCCGCGCTGAACGTGAGCCGCGAGGAGATCGACCAGATGATGGCGATGTTGCGCACCGTGCTCGACTCGCTTTGATCGGGTTTCTCACGTATGACGTCCATCTCCCCTGCCGTGTCGTTCCGCCGGTTCGACGCCTCGACCGATACCGACACCGTGCTCGCGTTATGGCAACTCGCGTTTCCTGAGTATCGCGATCCGTCGAGGCCGCACCGCGATCCGCGAGTGTCGATCGCCAACAAGCTCGCGATGCAGCCGGAGCTGTTCTTCGTCGCGGTTCATGACGGGCGCGTCGTTGGCACCGTGATGGCTGGCTACGACGGACACCGGGGCTGGCTGTATTCGCTTGCCGTCGTGCCGCAGGCGCGCGGGCTCGGCTTCGGGCGGGCCCTCGTCGCTCATGCGGAGAAGGCGCTCGCGGCGCTCGGCTGCCTCAAGGTGAACCTGCAGGTGCTGAGCGCCAAGAGCGATATCCGGGGCTTCTACGAGGCGATCGGCTATCGCCCTGACGCCGTGGTGAGCCTCGGCAAGCGGCTCGAGACGCCGCCATCGCAGGCCACGACAGCCGGCGAAGGCATGCTGCCCGCCTGAGCACTCGAGCGCCAACGCTCGCTCGTTCAACATCGCGACCGGACGTTTCGAACGAAACGCCCGGCCGCCCGTCATTACATCTTGACGACGTCGAGCAGCGCCTTCTTGCCGTCCTTGTAGCCGTAGAGCGAGATCACGCCGTGCTTCAGGTCGCCCTTCGAATCGAACGTCGTTTCGCCGATCACGCCCTTGTAGTCGGTGGCCGGCATCGCGGCGACGATCTTCGCCGGATCGGTTGACTTCGCGCGCTTCATCGCGTCGACGATGATGTACACCGCGTCATACGTGTACGGTGCGTAGAGCTGGATGTGCTGGCCGAAGCGCTTCTCGTACTTGGCTTCGAAGGCCGCGCCGCCGTCCATCTTCTCGAGGCCCATGCCGGCTTCCGAGCAGACGATGTTGTCGGTGCCGTTGCCTGCGAGCGCCGCGATGCTGCTCGTGCAGACGCCGTCGCCCGCCAGGATCTTCGCGCGCATGCCGAGCTGCTTCGCTTGCTTCGCGAACGGGCCGCCGGTGGCGTCCATGCCGCCATACATGATCGCGTCCGGGTTTTCGCCCTTGATCTTCGTCAGAATGGCGCGGAAGTCGACGGCCTTGTCGTTCGTCGCGTCATGCGACATCACGTTCATGCCCAGCGACTTGGCGGTCTTCTCGAACTCGTTTGCGAGACCTTGGCCGTAAGCGGTCGAGTCGTCGACGATCGCGACGCTCTTCAACTTCATGTCCTTCGCTGCGTAGTTCGCGAGCGCCGGACCTTGTTGCGCATCCGTTGCCACGACGCGGAACGTCGTCTTGAAGCCTTGCAGCGTGTAGGCCGGGTTCGTCGCCGACGGCGAGATCTGCACGATGCCCGCATCGCTGTAGATCTTCGAAGCCGGGATGGAAGTACCCGAGTTCAGGTGGCCGACGACCGCGACGACCTTGTCGTCGACGAGCTTCTGCGCCACTTGGGTAGCCGTACGCGGGTCGGCTGCGTCGTCTTGACCGTCGAGTTCGAGCGTAACCTTCTGGCCGCCGATCACGAGACCCTTGGCGTTGATTTCCTCGATCGCGAGGCGCGCACCATTTTCGTTATCTTTGCCGAGGTGAGCAATTTGCCCAGTCAGCGGTGCGACGTGGCCGATCTTGACGACTTGATCCGCCGCGGCGCCCGTCGCCATCGTCGCAAACAGCATGGCTGCAGCGCTGATCGGCAACAGCTTTTGCATCTTGATATTCATGTAAGTCTCCAGTTTCGGTCCCAAAAACAACGTAGTCGCCCTGTGCCCCGCTTCAGTCTTATCCATATGATCCCGTGGACGACCACGCCGGATGCATCGGTCATGCACTTGGCTAAGCACGTGAGCCAACTCGTTTTTGGCAGGTGGCATCCCGTACTTGCGCGCAAGTGTAGGGCATCAAATTAATTTATGGGATTTTTTTGAGAAAGTGGGACGATTACTAATAGCGCGGTCGTTCGCTGCCAATCCGCAGACTTGAAGACGGCCAGGAAACGCCCGGCCCATGCGGGTTTCGGCAAAACCAGGGTTTTTGCTACCGCCTGCGATTTGCGCGCGCGAAGGCGGCTGAGACCATTGGCCGCGACGAATATGACGGCTATGAGTCGTGGCTTCCGGGGGCTTTTGTCGCGCTCCGTCCATTGAGCCAAACCGGCTAAGCGGACTTGCCGCGCGATGTAGATGAATGACGGGGCAATGCGCGGCGCAATCGTTTCACTCGATGCGCCAAGCGCCGCCGCTTGGTACGGCCTCTGCAACAGTCTCCGATTGGTGGCACACTGGCGGCCCGATTTTCTCCCCTCGTTCAATAGGAGATCGACGTGAGCATCACTTCCCGCTGGATCGACATCCCCACCGGCAACGACCACTTTCCTGGCTATCTGGCGTTGCCCAAAGCCGGCAAGGGGCCGGCCGTCATCATCATTCAGGAAATCTTCGGCGTGAACAGCCATATCCGCTCGGTCGCGGATCAATACGCGCTCGACGGCTACGTGGCGCTCGCGCCCGACATCTTCTGGCGCACGCAGCCGCGCATCGAACTCGGCTACGACGGCGCGGATCGCGACAAGGGCATCGAGATTCTGCAGAAGACCAACGTCGACCTCGCGGCGGCGGATATCGGCGCGGCCGCGCAAGCGCTGCGCGCGATGCCCGAAGTGGCGGGCAAGGTTGCGGCCATCGGCTATTGCTTCGGCGGACGGCTTGCTTATCTGGCGGCGGCGCAGGGTTCGATCGACGTCGCGGTGGCCTATTACGGCGGCGGCATTCAGAACCTGCTCGACCAGGCAGCAAAGATCAAAGCGCCGATTCAATTCCACTACGCCGAACTGGATGCGGGCATTCCGCTCGAGGCGGTCGGCCAAGTGAAGGAGCGTTTCGTTGGCCGGGACGACGTCGAGTTCCATCTCTATCCGAACGCGCATCACGGCTTCAACTGCACGGACCGCTCGACCTACGACCAACACGCCGCCGCGCTGGCGCACGGGCGCACGCTGACGTTTCTCGGCGAACATCTGTAAGACTTGTCGCCGCGGCTTCGCGCCGCGCGGCAAGCCCGAGTTGGCCGCACCGCGCCAAGC
>DATGHJ010000213.1:0-2593 GCA_035308085.1 Trinickia sp.
TGCTCACTGTATACCCTTTCCGCCGCGTGAACTCCTTTTATTACGTTACCGGAGCTCAAGCGATTTTCCATTGGCTTGTTTCCTTCGGCAGACGTACTACGGTGTTCGTGAACGCGCCAGTTCCGGCCGACACGCTAAAGCGCTAACTCCGGTCGACAAAAAAAGCCGGCATCGAGCCGGCCCTGACAACATTCCGTTTGCGCGTGGCGCGTCAAACGTCGAAGAACACCGTTTCGCCTTCGCCCTGCATGCGGATGTCGAAGCGATACACGTTGCTGCCCGCTTGAGCATCGCGTCGAGCGATCAACGTCGCGCGGCGATTCGCGGGCACCGCTTCGAGCACCGGGTCCGCGGCATTCGCAGCCGCTTCGTCGTCGAAGTAAATGCGTGTGAACGCATGCAGCAAGATACCGCGCATCAGCACCGTCACGTTCACATGCGGCGCGCTATCGGGCGCGGTCTTGCCCGGCTTGACTGTTTCGATCACGAAGCGGTGCTGCGCATCGGTGCCCGTGCCCACACGACCGAAGCCGCGAAAGCCGTTCGCCGCGATATCGGCGCGCGAGGCCGGATAGCGGCCTTCGCTATCCGCTTGCGTCACTTCGATCAACGCATCGCTGACGGGATTGCCGTCGCCGTCGAACACCTGCCCGACGATCGTGATGCGTTCGCCCGGCGTCTCAGGCGCGACGAGCACCGGCGTGAACAGGCTCTTCAAATCGAAGTTGTATTGCTGCGGCACGAGGCCATAAGCGAAATACGGCCCGACCGTTTGCGACGGCGTTTGCTTGAGTGTCTGAGTCATGGCTTAGCGCTCCATCGGCGTTTCGTTGCGGCCGCGCAGCACGATGTCGAACTCGTAGGCGAGCGCGTAGCCTTCTTCGGTGCGGTCCATCGAGAAGCTCGAGATCAGGCGGCCGCGCGCCTGTTCCGGCGTGCCCTGGAAGATCGGGTCGTAGGCAAGCAGTGGATCACCCGGGAAATACATCTGCGTGACGAGCCGCGAACCGAAGTATTCGCCGAACAGCGAAAAGTGAATGTGGTTCGGACGCCAGGCGTTCGGATGGTTGCCCCATGGGTAGGCGCCGGGCTTGATCGTCAGGAAGCGATAGCGGCCTTCGTTGTCGGTGATCGCGCGGCCTGCGCCGAGGAAGTTGGGATCGAGCGGCGCGTCGTGCTGGTCGACCTTGTGGACATAGCGCCCGGCCGCGTTCGCCTGCCAGATTTCCACGAGCGTGTTGCGCACCGGACGGCCGCCTTCGTCGAGCACGCGGCCCGCAACGATGATGCGCTCGCCGAGCGGCTCGCCGTTCTTGGCGGCGTTGCGCGTGAGGTCGTTGTCGAGCGCGCCGAGATCGTCGGTGCCGTAGACGGGCGCGTATTGGTCGCGCAGCTTCTCCTTCAGCGGAATCAGCGGCAGCGTCGGGCCGCGCTTGACCGAGGAACGATAGGGCGGGTGGACGTAAGCCGGGTGCGACGGGAAATCGCGTTCGGTCAGGATGATGGGTTGATCCATCGCAGGGTCTCCATGGGGGCTTGTGCTTATCGCCGTTCGGGCGTCGTGTACTGGACTTTATATAAAGCGGGAAGTTATGCAAAATGACCTTTTTTCACGCTTCGTATAACGGATAGTTATGCAACGTCGCCTCGCGGATGGACGCGTCAAATTCCGGCATCTCCAGTGCTTCCTGGCCGTCGCGCAGTTCGGCGGCGTGCAGAAGGCGGCGGAGAGTCTGTCGATCACGCAGCCGGCGGTATCGAAGACGGTCGCCGAGCTGGAGGAGATCCTCGGCGTGAAGCTCTTCGAGCGCGGGCGCCATGGCGCCGCGATCACGCGCGAGGGGCAGCTCTTCGTGCCGCACGCGAGCGCCTGCGTGAGCGCGCTGCGGCTGGGCGTCGATCTGCTCACGCGCGAGGGCGGCGGCGCGCCGGCGTCGCTCGAAATCGGCATGCTGCCGACCATCGCGCCCGCGCTCGTGCCGCCGGTACTGGCGCGTTTCGCCAAGGATTGGCCGCAGGTGGTCGTGCGGCTCGTCACGTCGTCGAACGCGGAGCTGCTCGAACGTTTGAAGGCGGGGACGATCGCGTTCGCGATCGGGCGCCTCGCGGACCCGGAAAAGATGATCGGCTTGAGCTTCGAGCAATTGTTCAACGAACCGTTGGCCGTGGTCGTGCGCGCCGGTCACCCGCTCGCCGCCGGCGCGGCGTCGCCCGCGGCGCTGCCGGCCGCGCTCTCCGAGCAATTTCCAGTGGTGCTGCCGCCGTTCGGCACGCTGATCCGGCAATCGGCGGAGAGCCTGTTGACGATGAGCGGCGCGGCGCCGCTCGCGTCGTTCGTCGAGGTGCTGTCGGTGTCGGTGGGGCGCGCGCTCGCGCTCGAAAACGACGCGCTGTGGTTCGTGCCGCTGTCGGCGGTCGAGCGCGATCTCGACGACGGCGCGCTGGTCCGCTTGCCGCTGCCCTACGCGGGCACGGAAGAACCGGTCGGTCTGATCCGGCGGACCGATTCGGAGCCAACGCCCGTCGCGCGCACGCTGATCGAAGCCGTGCGCGCGGCGGCGCGGCAACGCATGGCGGCGCAAGCCGCGACGCC
>DATGHJ010000214.1:0-5782 GCA_035308085.1 Trinickia sp.
GTGTCGTTCGGCGTGCCGTGGTACTTGCCGCCGCGCGCGGTCACGACGAACACCTTCTTGCCCTTCACGAGCCCTTCAGGCCCATTCTCCGTATAGCGGAACGTCACGCCGGCGCGCGCGATCCAGTCGAAGTACGCCTTCAACTGCGACGAGATGCCGAAGTTGTACATCGGCGCACCGATCACGACGATGTCGGCGGCTTGCAGCTCGGCGATCAGCGCGTCGCTCTTCGCGACGATCGCCGCTTGCTCGGCCGTACGGCTGTCGGCCGGCGTGAAGAATGCGCCCAGCACGGATTCGTCGAGGTGCGCCAGCCCGTCGGTGAGCAGGTTGCGCACGACGACTTTCGCACCCGCGTTCGACTGTTGCAGCTTTGCCGTCAATTCGTTCGCGAGCAGCGTCGAGTTCGCGCCCTGCGAGCGGGCGGCGGAGTTCAGTTGCAGGATGGTGGTCATGTTTGGCTCCAAGGGGTCTGCGCATCGTTGCGCGAGTGAAGCCATTGTATGGTTCGGCGCGTCGCGAAAAAGTAGCCCGGCGGCGACGGATTGTTGCAACGGTGGGACAATCGAGTGATCAGGGCCGGTATCGCATTGAAATGAGCGCGGGATTGGCGATACGTCCTGGTCTGACTTTGGACGCAACCGCCTGCTCCCCCAGCTCAGGACGGCGCAGACGCCAGCGCCGTCCTGAGCCGAGCCGCCGCTGGATCAGCCTTGCAGCCAGCGCTCGCGCCCCTTGCGCACCGCTGCTGGTTCGCCGCGCTTAGCGCCCTTCTCCCCGAACGTCAGCTTGTAGCGCGAGAGCTCCGGGCCATCGAGCTTCACCTGCGCGACGCGCAGCTCATCGCGCCGGAACGCGTGGATCTCGACCTTGGCACCCGGCTGGTAGCGCGCGAGCAGCGCGTCGAGGTTCGAGCCGGTAACGCGCAGGCCGTCGACGGCGACCAGCACGTCGCCGGCCGACAAGCCCGCCTTTTGCGCAGCGCTGCCGTCGTGAACCACCGTCAGCGCGCATTCCGCGCCGCCGCGCGTCTTCGCGCCGAGCGACGGCTTGCCGTTCTTGTCGGTCTCCGGTCCGAGCGTCACGCCGAAGGGCGCGAGCAACTCGGCGAGCGGCAAGTCGCGCGTGCCATGCACCGCCTCGTCGAACAGTGACGCGAGGTCCGCGCCGGTCGCCTCGGCAATCAGTGCCTCGACCTCATCCTCACCCACACCGACAGCCTTGCCGCGGTAGAAATCGCGGCCGTAGCGCTGCCAAAGCAGCCGCATCACGTCGTCGAGCGACGTGCGGTGGTTCGTCTGCGCGCGAATCGCCAAATCGAACGCCAGCGCGACAAGCGAGCCCTTCGCGTAGTAGCTGACGATCGCGTTCGGCGAGTTCTCGTCCTGGCGGTAGTACTTGACCCACGAGTCGAACGAGCTCTCGGCGACGCTCTGCTTCAGGCGGCCGCTGCCGCGCAGCACCGCACCGATCGTCTTGCCGAGCAAGGTGAAGTACTGGTCTTGCGTGATGCGCTGGCTGCGCACGAGCATCAGGTCGTCGTAGTAGGACGTGAAGCCTTCGAAGAGCCACAGCAGCGACGTGTAGTTCTCGCGCGTCATGTCGTACGGCGCGAAGGCGGCGGGCTTGATGCGCTTCACGTTCCAGGTGTGGAAGTACTCGTGACTGCAGAGCCCCAGATAGGTCCGATAACCCTCGGATGCCTCGGACTGGCCCAGCACCGGCAGGTCCGTCCGATTGCAGATGAGAGCCGTCGACGCGCGATGCTCGAGCCCGCCGTAGCCGTCGCTCACCGCCTGCGTCATGAACACGTAGCGATCGACGGGCGCCTTCTTCGTCTTCGGCTCGAACAGCTCGATCTGCGTCTCGCAGATGCGCTTCAGGTCGGCCGCAAGCCGGTCCATGTCGAGCGAAACGACGCGCCCCGCGATCGCGATGTCATGCGGCACGCCGTGCGCCTTGAACGTAGCGAGCGCGAATTCGCCGAGCGTGACCGGGTGGTCGATCAGTTCGTCGTAGTTCGCGGCGCGGTACTCGCCGAAGCCGTAGCGCTTCGTGCCGCGCGCCTCGGGCAGCGCCGTCGCCACGCGCCAGTTGCGGTAAGCCGGCCCGCCGGGCTTCTGAATTTCGACGATGCACGGCGCCTCCTCATGACCCAGCGCGGCGAGAAACACGCTCGTGCCGTTGAAGAAGCCGGTGGTGTCGTCGAGATGCGCGGCGCGCACCGACATGTCCCACGCGTAGACCTCGTAGCGCAGCGTAAGCGGCCCACTCTTGACGGGCGCGGCCTGCCACGTGTGCTTGTCGGTCTTCTCGATGCGCACCTTGCGGCCCGCGTCGTTGAACGCGCGCAGCGTGACGATGTTGCGCGCGAACTCGCGCACCATGTAGCTGCCCGGAACCCACACCGGCAACATGAAGCGCTGCCCGGCCGGATCGGGATCGGCTAGCGTCAAGGTCACTTCAAACAGGTGCGCGGCGGGTTGCGCCGGGGCGATGGTGTAGCGGATCGGCTTCATCGGCAGGCTAGTGGGTTCGGAAAACGGTGATGGTGATGGACAGAAGCGGGGCTTCAGAAACAACAAGAGGCGCCACTGCGCCTCTTGTCAAACGGCTGGGCGCGTCAGCGCACGGCGGATAGCGCCTTGTCGAGCTGGTCGGCGGAGACGGCTCCCGGCAACCGGCGGCCGTCCGCGAGGAACACGGTCGGGGTGCCCGTCACGTTCATGCCGCGGCCGAGCGCGAGGTTCTTGTCGAGCGCAGTAGTGTCGCAGTTGGCCGGGCCGCTCGGCGCCTTGTGGTCGAGCATCCACGCTTCCCAGGTCTTGCCACGGTCGGCCGAACACCAGATCGCCTTCGACTTCACGAGCGAATCCGGCGACAGCACGGGGTACAGGAACGTATAGACGGTGACGTTATCGATCGACTTCAGCGTCGTCTCGAGCTGCTTGCAGTACGGGCAGTTCGGATCGGAAAACACGGCGATCTTGCGGCTGCCGTTGCCCTTCACGACCTTCACCGCGTTCGCGAGCGGCAGGCTCGAGAAATCGATCTTGTTGGTCTCCGCCAGGCGCGCTTCGGTCAGGTTGGTGCGGGTCTTCGTGTCGACGAGCTCGCCGAGCAGCACGTAGTCACCGTTTGCGTCGCTATAGATGATCTGCGTGCCGAGGTTGACTTCGTACAGACCCGAGATCGGCGATTTCGCGATGCTCTTGATCTCGAGATCGCCGCCGAGCCGCGATTGCAGCGTCGATTTCAGCTTGTCGGTGGCCTGGTCGGCCTGGGCGGAGCAGCCCAGGGTGGCTGCCGCGACGGCCAACGCCGTCACCGCGATCCGAACGATTTTCTTCATGTCTTGCATCCTTTGGTGAAACGCGCTCGCGTGGTGCGCGTGTGTGTTCGTGGCGGGCTGTCGAGGCCCCCGTCGTTGTCTCGTCGTTGTCTAATTATTAGCCCAAGGCGGCCGAAACGAGCCATCGCTTAATGAGCGGCTGCGCACCAACCAGCGCCATTCCCGTGTTGCGCACCGCACGCGCGACCGTGCCCGGTACGGAAAACAGACGCTGCAGGCCGTCGGTGGCGATCATCAGCGCGCCGATATCCTCGCGGCGCGCGCGCTCGTAGCGGCGCAGCAGCACCGGGTCGCCCAGATCGCGGAACGGCTCCTTTTTCGCGATGATGTCGACGAGCGCGGCCGCATCGCGCAGGCCGAGGTTCATCCCCTGGCCGGCGAGCGGGTGGATCAGATGCGCGGCGTCGCCGACCAGCGCGACGCGCGGTGCGACCAGCCGGTCGACCGTTTGCAGCGCGAGCGGAAAGCCCTGCGCGGGCGTCACGCATTCGAGCGCGCCGAGCTGGCCTTGGGTGACCTTTTCGACGGCGGCCGCCAGTTGCGCGGGATCGAGCGCGATCAGATCGTCCGCGTGGTCGGTGCGCGCCGACCAGACGAGCGACACGTGGCCGTCAGGCAGCGGCAGCAACGCGATGATTTCGCCGTCCTTGAACCACTGGTACGCGGTTTCGGCGTGCGGCTTGGCGGCCTTGAAGTTCGCGACGACGCCCGTCTGCCGGTAGTCGCGCCGCTCGACTTTCGAGCCGATCTGAGCACGGACCCACGAGTGGGCGCCGTCCGCGCCGATCACCAGGTCGGCCTCGATGACCTGGCCGTTCGCCAGACCGAGCGCCGCCGCATCGGACTTGACGTCGAGCCCTTGGGCGCGCGCGTCGATCCCGGTCAGGTTCGGCTGGAAGCGCAGCGCGGCGTCGAGCGATTGCTCGATCAGCGACGACTCGACGATCCATGCGAGCTGCGCCACCGATGCTTGGAACGCGGAGAAATGGAGTTCGGCATGTGCATCGCCCCAGACCCGCATGTCGTAGACGGGCGAAAGCCGGCTGTGGTCGAGCGCCTGCCAGACGCGCAGCCGTTCGAGCAAAATCTGCGAACTGGAGGACAGCGCGTAAATGCGCGCATCGAAGACGGCGTCGGCCCGACGCGGCACCGTGGGCTGAGCGAGAAGCGCGACGCGCAGACCGGCCTGCGTCAGCGCGAGCGCGGTGGTCTTGCCGACCAGCCCGCCGCCGACGACGGCCACGTGGAAGCTTTGATGGGAAGCACTCATGCCGGGCATTATAGCCGTGCCCTATCGGCCCACTGGTCCGGAGGGGCTGCGCCGGTGCGTTATATCAAAAGTCGAGCGGGCACTTTCGGGACGTATCCGGCCCCTTCACTGGCGGACTGCCCGCGGCGGGCAACATCGGGCGAGGCTCCGCACCCGATGCCAAAGGGCGCAGTCCGTGCCGGGAGCAGCGGTACAATAGCGCTTTTGCCGGCCGCGCCCCGCGCGCCGTCCTTTTTTCCGCGCTGCGGTCGAGCCGTCCTGCCGGCTGCGCCGAAGAGCGCCCGGCCCTAGCGCCGTTTCACCCGTTCGAAGGATTCCATGAGCCTCAAATGCGGCATCGTCGGCTTGCCTAATGTCGGCAAGTCCACCCTGTTCAACGCGCTGACCAAGGCGGGCATCGCCGCCGAAAACTATCCGTTCTGCACGATCGAGCCGAATGTCGGCGTGGTCGAAGTGCCCGATCACCGCTTGAGCGCGCTCTCCGAGATCGTCAAGCCCGAGCGCGTCGTGCCGGCGGTCGTCGAGTTCGTCGATATCGCCGGGCTCGTCGCCGGCGCGAGCAAGGGCGAAGGGCTCGGCAACCAGTTCCTCGCGAACATCCGCGAAACCGACGCGATCACGCACGTCGTGCGCTGCTTCGAGGACGAGAACGTGATTCACGTCGCGGGCAAAGTCGATCCGCTCTCGGACATCGAAGTCATCAACACCGAACTGGCTCTCGCCGACCTCGCTACCGTCGAGAAGGCGCTCGCGCGCTATTCGAAGGCCGCGAAGTCGGGCAACGACAAGGAAGCGGTCAAGCTCGCTGCCGTGCTGGAAAAGGTGCGCGCGCAACTCGATCAGGCGAAGTCGGTGCGGGCGCTCGATCTGACAGACGAGGAAGAGGCGCTTCTGAAGCCGTTCTGCCTGATCACCGCAAAGCCGACGATGTACGTTGCCAACGTGAAGGAAGACGGTTTCAAGAACAACCCGCATTTGGACGCGGTGCGCAAGTACGCGGAAACCGAGAAGTCGCCGGTCGTCGCCGTGTGCGCGGCGATCGAGGCCGAGATCGCCGATCTGGCCGACGAGGACAAGGAAGTGTTCCTCGCCGACATGGGCATGGACGAGCCGGGCCTCGACCGCGTGATCCGCGCGGGTTTCAAGCTGCTCGGCCTGCA
>DATGHJ010000215.1:0-3006 GCA_035308085.1 Trinickia sp.
GTGACCGGATGGCCGTACTGGAAATGCGGATCGGCGCTCGTCACCGAATACTGCGTGTTGCCATCGCGCGGCGTCATGTCCGCGAGCTTTTCGCGCGCCATCTTCCATTTTTCGGGCGTCACCGAATGCGTGACGATGAGCTGCGCGATCTCGCGGCGATCGTCGAGCGATTCGCGCAGGTGGTTATGGAGTTGCGTGCGCAGCACGAGCAAGAGGCCGGTGCCGACGAGCGCGAACACAAAGAGTGCGACGAGCGCGAACATCGTCGCCAGCCGCCGCGCGATTGAAGGGTTCATGACGATGCCTCCCCGGTCAGCGTGAGAGTGGTTCACGTCTCCGCCTCTTCGCGCACTTCCAAGACGTAACCCATGCCGCGCACCGTGTGCAGCAGCTTGGTCGGGAACGGGCCGTCGAGCTTCGCGCGCAGGCGCTTGATGGCCGTTTCAACGACGTTGGTGTGACTGTCGAAGTTCACGTCCCAGACGAGCTCGGTGATCGCCGTCTTCGACAGAATATCGCCCTGCCGGCGTGCAAGCACCGAGAGCAGCTGAAATTCCTTGGCGGTCAGATCGAGCCGCACGCCATCGCGGCTCGCGCGGCGGCCGATCAGATCGACATACAAATCGCCAACTGAAATCAGCGTCGATTCCTGCGAGCGCGTGCGCCGCGCGAGCGCATGCAGACGCTCGACCAGTTCGAGGAACGAGAACGGCTTGGTCAGATAGTCGTCCGCACCTTCGCGCAGGCCGCGCACGCGGTCGTTGATCTGATCGCGCGCGGTCAGCATGATGACCGGCGTCGATTTGTGCGCGCGCAACGATTTCAGCACGGAGAAACCGTCGCGCTTGGGCAGCATCACGTCGAGCACGATCACGTCATAGTCGAATTCGATCGCGAGATGCGTGCCCTCTTCGCCATCCATCGCGACATCCACCACCCAGCCCTGCTCGGTCAAGCCGGAGCGCAGATAATCGACGACCTTGTGCTCGTCTTCCACGATCAGTAATTTCATTTCGTATCCCTCGTCTGCGCTATTTGATTATATGAAACGCAGTGTCTGTCTCCTTCCGTTCTTCTGGCGCGTGGCGTTTTACGCTTGCCGCCGCGCTTTGCACTTCAGTACGTTCCGGTGCTCTCCAATCGATTAATTCTGCGAAATCGCCGCCGTGCGTTGCGCTTCATCCGGCTTCGCCGCCTGCGAAGGATTCCCCGCATCGGGCGCCTTCACGTCCCACCCGCCGCCGAGCGCCTTGACGAGCGCCACCGAAAGCGTCATCTGCTGCCCGTGGATCTGCACGTCCTGGCGCTCGCTCGTCAGCAGCGACTGCTGCGCGTCGATCACGTTCAGATACGCGACCAAGCCGCCGGAATAGCGATCGTTCGCGAGCTGCAGCAGCTTCTGCGCATCGTCCACGGCAGCATGCGACTGCTTCGACGCATTGTCGAGCACCGACAAGCCCGTCACGCCGTCCTGCACCTGCTGGAACGCATTCAACACGGTCTGGCGATACGTCGCCTGCGCGGCCTGATAGCCCTCGCTCGCGAACTTCACGTTCGCCGCGCGCCGCCCGCCGTCGAACAGCACCTGGCCGACCGTGCCGCCGACGGTCCACAACAGGCTCGGCGCGCTCAAGAGACTCGCGAAATTCGTGCTCTCCCAGCCGATGTTCGGCGTCAGCGTCAGGCTCGGGAAAAACGCCGCTTTCTGCACGCCGATCTGCGCATTCGCGGACGCCATCGAGCGTTCCGCGGACGCAATGTCGGGACGCCGCTGCATCAAATCGCTCGGCACGCCGAGCGGAATCGCGGGTACGCTCATCGCGAGCACCTTCGGCTCGATCGAGAACTGCGGCGCCGGCGCGCCGACGAGCGCCGCGATTGCGTGCTCGAACTGCGCGCGCTGGTTGACGAGCAGCGTCGCCTGGACCTTCGTCGAATCGAGCTCCGATTGCTGCTGCGCGACATCGAGCCCGGACACCGAGCCCAGCTCATGCTCCGAATTGACGTAATCGAGCGCCTTCTGCTGCAGCACCACCGATTGGTTCAGCACGTCGATTTCGGCGTCGAGTTCGCGCAGCGAGTAGTAGTCGGTGGCGAGGTCGGTCGTGAGCACGAGGCGCGCGTCCGCGAGATCGTCGCGCGACTGCTCGGCCGACGCTTTCGCGCCTTCGACTTCACGCCGGATGCGGCCGAACAGATCGGTGTCGTAGTTGATCGACGGGCCGAGCGCGACCTCGTTTTGCACCGTCGACTGATTCGGCACCGTGTAGGAGCTCAGCGGCCGGTTCCGCGAGATCTTCAGGCGATCGACCTGCGACGACAAATCGACTTCGGGGATCTGCTGCGCCGACGTGAACTTGAGCGTCGCCTTCGCCTGTTCGTAGTGCGCGACCGCCGCGGCGAGCGTCTGGTTCTGCGCGAGCGCCTGCGTTTCGAGGTCGTTGAGCGTCGCGTCGCCGTACATCTGCCACCAGTCGAGCGCGAGCGGCGCATGCGAGGGCGTGGCGACGCGCCAGTACGAATCGGTGCGCCACGCTTCGGGCGCCTCGGTCTGCGGCGCCTTGTAATCGGGCCCGACCGTGCAGGCCGCGAGCGTCACCGCGCACAACGCCGCCACGGCGCCGAGCGGCGACGTGGCAGGCAAGCGCGGCGGCAGGAAGCGGCGTGCGCGCATCACGACAGCTCCTTGTCGGCCGAAGCCGGCGCGATCGTCACGTGGTCGCCGTCCGAGATCGAATCGCTCGGGTTCACGATCACCTTGTCGGTCGGCTCGATGCCGCTTTCGATTTCGAGGTTCTGCCCCAGGTCCTGCGCGATCACGATCTTGCGCAGATGCACCTCGCCGTTCGCATCGACGACGGCCAGACGCGGCCCTTCGGCGCGGAACAGCAGCGCGTTGTCCGGCACGAGCAGCCGCGCGTGCTCGGTCGACGGCACCGCCACCTGAACATAGGCGCCCGGGCGCAGCTTGCCGTCGGGATTCGGCAGCGTCACTTCGAGCTGCAG
>DATGHJ010000216.1:0-4756 GCA_035308085.1 Trinickia sp.
CGGCAAGCGGTCGAAAAGGCGTTCGCGGGGGCGCCGGATCAAGACCGTCGACGTGCCTGAAGACAACCTGTCGTTCGAAGACTACGCAGCCGACCGGCTGTGGTCGTTTCTGTGCGCGCAGCTGGCGACGGCGCTCGCGGCCTATGTCGTCATGTTCGCGGGCGACGTCTGGCTGCACGGCGAGTTCGCCATGCGCATGGCGCTCGTCTGCTTCGCCCCCGTACTGCCGATGGCGGCGGCGCTCGCGCTGGTCGGGAGCAAAGACAGCGGCATGCGCTCGAGCGTCGCCGCGCTCGTCTTCATCGGGGCGCTCGAAACGGGCATCGTGCTGCAGGGCCTGTACTGGCAGCGCGGCGCGCTCATCGTCCTGCCGGCCTTCGTCCTGATTCCGCTGATGTTCAGCCCGGTCCTGCAGCGCGGCTGGGATTTCCCGCTCGCCGCCGTGCTGGCCCTGACCGGCCCGCTTGCGCTGCTCGCCGTCCACCGGCTTCCGGCCGACACGCGGATCGGCATCGTGCTGTCGATGTTCTTCGCGCTCGCCACCAGCTTCGTCACGAACCACTTCGCGCGCCGGGCGAAGCAGAAGAGCTTCAGGCTCGAGCATCAGTTGCGCGCGTTCGCCGACATCGACGATCTCACGCAACTGCCGCGCCGCCGCCGCGTGTTCGAACTCGGCCGCCGCATCCTGCAGCGCTCGGAGCGCGCAGGGCAGCCGTTCTCAGTGCTCTACATCGACGCCGATCACTTCAAGTCGGTCAACGACCGCTTCGGCCACGACGCCGGCGACCGCGCGCTGCGCCTCATCGCTCATCACATCCAGGACAGCATGCGCTCGTCCGACGTCGCGGGGCGCTTCGGCGGCGAGGAGTTCGTGGCGCTTCTGCCTGGCACTGACCAGATCGACGCCGCGCGCGTCGCCGAGCGGCTCAGAAAGCGCATCGAGGACATCCGTCAGTTCGAAGTCACGCTGACGATCAGCATCGGCGTCGCGCAGCATATTCGCGGCGACCAGATCGACCGCGTGATCCGCCGCGCCGACCGCGCGCTCCTCGACGCGAAAGGCGGCGGACGCAACCGGGTGGTCATCGCCGGTCGCCCCGCGGGCGACGACGCCACGCCCGCGCCACCGGCTCACGAGACGCAGGCCGCTCAAGCCCCGCTCGCGAAAGCGGCGCACGAATCGGCCATCGAGCCGTTTTCGAACGAGTGGCAGCCCGATTGAACCCTGAGACCTCAACGGCACTCGCGCACCGAGGCAGTGCGCGAAGTCACAAAAAATTCATTCAACTCTGCAGGGCCGGCGTCGATAAGCCGAACATCCTGTCAAACGTCGGCTCGTCGGCCGTTCAGTCATGTCACTTCGTTCGTCATCGGCAGCCTCTGCCCCGAGGATCGCCGATCTGATCGCGCAGCATGCGCTTACCGCGGTCTTTCAGCCGATCGTCGAGTTCAACGGCGGCGCGATTCTCGGTTATGAGGGGCTCATCCGCGGTCCGTCCGGCTCGCCGCTCGAGTCGCCGGGCGCGCTGTTTTCGCGCGCCGCGAAAGAAGGGATGTCGACCGAGCTCGAGCACGCCGCCGCGCGCACCTGTATTCAAGCGTTCGCGAAACTCGGCTGCGAAGGCAAGCTGTTCCTGAATTTCAGCGCGGAAGCGATCCTGAAGCTCGGCGAAACGCGCGACGCCACGCTCGCGTGGCTCTTGCGCCTCGGCCTGCCGGTCGAGCGCCTCGTGGTGGAGCTGACCGAGCAGTGCGAAATCGCCGATATCGCCGGCTTCATGCCGATCGTCGCGGCGCTGCGCGAAACCGGCGCGCAGTTCGCGCTCGACGACTACGGCACCGCGAACGCGAGCATGAACCTGTGGGTGCGGCTGCAGCCCGACATCGTGAAGATCGACCGCTTCTTCATCGACAACATTGCGAGCGACGCGCTCAAATTCGAAGCGGTCCGCGCGATGCAGCACTTCGCGAATTCGAGCGGCGCGCGGCTCGTCGCCGAAGGCATCGAAAACGAAGCGGACCTGATCGTGATCCGCGACATGGGCATCGGCTGCGGCCAGGGCTACTTCTTCGGCCGCCCGAACGCCTCGCCCGCGAGAAGCATCACCGACGACGCCAAGCAGGCGATCCGCGCCGAGCACATCGCCGTGTTTCCCGGCCAGACCCGCAGCGTGTCCGCGTCGCCCTCGGGCGGCATGGCGGCCGCGAAGATGCTGGTGGCCGCGCCCGCGCTGCCGCGCAAGGCGACCAACAACGACGTCCTCGAGCTCTTCAATCGCATGCCGAACCTGCACGCGGTGGCCGTCGTGGAAAACGACGAGCCGGTCGCGCTGATCAATCGCCGCGCGTTCATGGACCGCTACGCGCTGCCCTATCACCGCGAGCTGTTCGGCAAGCGCCCGTGCCTGCAGTTTGCGAACGCATCGCCGGTCATCATCGAAAAGTCGATGACGGTCGAGCAAATGGCGAAGTTGCTCGCGAGCGACGATCAGCGCTACCTCGCCGACGGCTTTGTGATCACCGACAACGGCCAGTACCTCGGCCTCGGCACCGGCGAAAACCTCGTGCGCGCCGTGACCGAAGTTCGCATCGAGGCGGCGCGCTACGCGAACCCGCTCACGTTCCTGCCGGGCAACATCCCGATCAGCTCGCACATCGCGCGCCTGCTCAGCCACGACGCCGAGTTCTTCGCGTGCTACGTCGACTTGAATCACTTCAAGCCGTTCAACGACCAGTACGGCTACTGGCAGGGTGATGAAGTGCTGAAATTCGCGGCCGCCGTGCTCGCCGACATTTGCGATCCGACGCGCGACTTTCTCGGCCACGTGGGCGGCGACGACTTCCTGATCCTCTTTCAGAGCGAGGACTGGCAGGCGCACGTCCACAGCGCCATCGCAACGTTCAACGAAGGGGCTCAACGCTTCTACGCCGATGCGGACCGCGCCGCGGGCGGCATCCACGGCGAAGACCGGCGCGGCAACCCGACCTTCTTCGGCTTCGTGACGATGGCAATCGGCTGCGTGCGCGTGAAGTCGCGGCCGGACCACAGCCACGTCTACAGCAGCGAGATGATCGCGTCGGCGGCGGCGCTCGCGAAGCGCCGCGCGAAGCACGAGCCGGCGGGCTTTTTCCTGATCGACGTCGAGGAAGGCGAATCGATCATGCACATGGCCGCCGCACCGCAGCAGCCGGAGACCGAGGCGCGAACCCTCAACTAGCGCGGCAACGCCGTGCCGGCTCGTCCGGCAGGGCATCCTCCTCACCTTTCAGCGAAGCAAACGAACCTTCATCAACGTGTCGTGAACGCGCGGGCACACTGCGCGCCTTCGCGCGTCGCGCAGGAAGGCGTGGGGTGTGGAGGCTGCGACGACTCCGAAGCGGGCGAGGCTTGCTGTTGCCTTCCCACGGTTTACGCGGCGCCGACGCCTTGTAATCTCCCATAACCGACACGCACGGTTAAACGCGCGCATGGAGAGCGCGCCGCCGAACTCCGTCGTTTGTCCCAGTCTAAACTGCACGCGGCGCCGCCCCGGCGCCGACATCAATCGCGGCAACGAGGGTCCGGATGCTTGGGTTGTACGACACCAGTGTGCGGCTGATGCGCCGCGTATTCGACAGTCGCATCGACGACGCGCCCGTGCTCGATGCGGCGCGCCACTTTCCCGATGCGGCGCGTTTCGTCGCGAACTGGCAGGCGATCCGCGCCGAGGCGCTCGACGTTGCGACGAATCTGCGCAACATCCCCCGCTTTCACGACATCATGCGCGAGCAGGCCGACATCTCGGCCAACGACGCGCGCGACTGGCGCATGTACATCATGAAGGCGTACGGCGTGGCGTTCGAGCGCAACCTGAAGCGCTGCCCGACGCTCGCGTCGATCGTCGCGCAATCGCCCGACGTGCTCTCGGCGTCGTTCTCGTTTCTCGCGCCGGGCAAGCACATTCCGCCGCACCACGGGCCATTTCGCGGCATCCTGCGCGGCTATCTCGTGCTGTCGATGCCGCTCGACGCGAACGGCAAACCCGCCGCCACGCTCACCGTCGACGGCCATGCCTACGGTCTGCACGAAGGCGAATTCATGCTGTGGGACGACACCTTCGAACACGAAGTGCTGAACGCGAGCGACCAAGTCCGCATCGTGCTGCTGCTCGACGTCCGCCGCCGCAGGATGCCGTTCGACATGCGGATTCTGTCGAATGCGGTGATCTCGATGGTGCGGCTCGGCATCCGCCTACGCGGTAATAAGATCGCTGTTTAGCTCAGGGCCTGTTCACGCTACTAACATTCCCTGATGTTTAGTAAATTTTACTAAACACTTCGATGTTCGCTTTCTCCTGATTCTACGGGTATTTACGCGTGCCCGGCCGCGCGTTTTCCGACCGTTTTCGTCGATTTTTACTATACAATCGGCCGAACCAGAATCGACAGAATCGGAGACGATGGCGACCACCATTCGCGACGTCGCACGGGCGGCGAGCGTATCGATCGGCACCGTATCGAGGGCGCTGAAAAACCAGCCGGGCTTATCGGAAGCGACGCGCCTGCGCGTCGTCGAGGCCGCGCGGCGCCTCGGCTATGACCCGGCGCAGTTGCGCCCGCGCATCCGGCGGCTCACCTTTCTTTTGCATCGCCAGCACAACAACGTCGCGGCGAGCCCGTTCTTTTCGCACGTGCTGCACGGCGTCGAGCACGCGTGCCGCGAGCGCGGCATCGTGCCATCGCTGCTCACGGCGGGACCGACCGACGACATCGTCGA
>DATGHJ010000217.1:0-18328 GCA_035308085.1 Trinickia sp.
CCGCGGCGCCCGGCGGCCTGATCGGCAACACCATCAACACGACCGCCTGAGCGCCGGGAGCCGCAGTGCGCACATCCCCATTCTTCAAGCGCTGCGTGCGCGGAGCCGGGTGGTTCATGCTCTGCGCCGCGCTTACGCAGCTTGCGGGCTGCGGTCTCGCCGCCTTGCCGTGCCGTTTGACGTCGGCCACGCTCGACATCGTGCCGGTCGTCGGTCACGCCGCGGCGACACCGTTCGAAGCCTGCGCATCGGCGATCGATTAAGCGACGATCAAGCGATGAAAATCCCTCAGTCCGCTTGTGCGTTGGCCGCCGCTTGCGCGGTTTTCGCGAGCGTAGCTCCAGTTTTGCGCGCCGCTGCGGCGCCGGCTGCCGCTCAACACGCCCGGCACGCATCGAAGAGCGCAGCGGCCGGTACCCGCCGCAAACCCGCGGCCGTTCCCGCGCCGTTCAGCTTTCGCGGCATCGCGCTCGGCGAAACGCTCGACGCGTTTCGCGCGCACGAAGCCGCACGCGCGGTGCCGGCCGGCAGCGTCGCGATCTGCGAGACGGACATGGCGGCCGGCTCGCTCGGCATGCGCTTCAAGACGAGCGATAGCCTCACGATCGCGTGCCGCTGGGGGCACGCGGTGCACGACGGTTGGCAGGCGTCGCAGGCCGTCGTCGACGGCGTGCCCGCGCTCGATCACGTGCTGCGTTTCGCGAGCCCCGACGGGCAGGGCCCGTTGCGGCTCTACGAAATGTCGTTCGTGATCGACGAAGCCACGGGCGCGGATCTCCTTCAAGGGCTCGGCATGAAGTATGGCTCGCCGCGTCTCGACACCGGTTGGGAACCGTCCGCGAGCCATGCGGCGCCCGTGTACGTCTGGGAGAACGCGGTCAGTTCGATCATGTTGTGCTTCCTGCCGGCAACCCGCAGCGCCACGCTGACGTATCTCTTGAAGAGCCCGGATGCGCAATTGAAATCGGTCGAGCGCCAATGGCAAGCAAGCAGCGCCGATTCCGGCTGACGCGCAATCGGCGCGCCTCATTCCCGCGCCCAACTTTATCTATCGCTCAGGGCTTTTTATTGGTGTGAACAGGCCCTGGCACAAGGGAAAACATGATTTCGTCACGCATGGCGCTGCTGGCTGCCGCCACCGCCTGTCTTGCCGCTTGCTCGGCCGAGCAGCGTTCGATCGTCGAAACGCCGATGTACCCGCCGCTTCAAACGGCGCCGCTGAACGTCAACACGCAGGGCTCGATCTACCAGACGAGCACCGCGCTCTTGCTCTACGAGACGCCGCGCGCGCAGCACATCGGCGACGTGCTGACGATCCGCCTCTCCGAATCGTATTCGGGCAGCGACATCGCGGATGCGGCGGCAAACCGTTCGAGCACCATCACGGCGGACGCCGCGGACCACTCCACGGGCGCCGCAGCCACGCTCGCGCGGCTCTTCAACGTCGGCTCGGCCTCCACCGACTACAAAGGGCACGGCAACATAACGAACACGACCGACATGACCGGCACGCTCGCCGTCACGGTGATCGGCACGCTGCCGACTGGCAATCTGCTGGTGTCGGGCGAGAAGGTGATCGCGATGAGCGGCAATCGCGAGCGCTTGAGGCTGTCGGGCGTGGTCAACCCGAAGGATATCGATCAGGGCAACTACGTCGCGTCGAACAAGGTCGCGAATGCGCGCATCGAGCAGGCGGGCGTGGGCATGCTCAACGATGCGACGACGATGGGGTGGCTGCAACGGATGTTCTTGAGCGTGCTGACGTTCTGAAGTGCTGCCTTCGGCGGCGCGCTTGCTGCGCCGCGCTTGGTTAGCGTGCCGTCAGTGCGCGATCTCCGCCTGCACGAACCGCTCGGCCGCACCGAGCTCGCCGTGCGGCACGAAGATATACCCCTGTCCCCACACGGTCTGCACATAGCGTGGCTCGGACGGGTCGTTTTCCAAAAGACGCCGCAAACGCCAGATCGACACATCCAAGCTGCGATCGCGATACGCGACGCCGTGCCCGCGCAATTTCTCGTTGAGCTGCGCGCGCGAGAGCACCGTCATCGCGTTCTTCACGAAGATCTTGAGCGTGGCGAATTCGCCGGAGCGCAACAGGATGCGTTCGCCGTCGCGATGCAGCTCGCGCGACGAGAAATTCACTTCGAAGCGGCCGAAGCGATACGGCGGAAGATTCTCCGGCGCACCGGGCACGATGGCGCCATGGCGGCGCAGCACCGTGCGAATTCGCGCGAGCAGTTCGCGCGGATCGAACGGTTTGGCGACGTAATCGTCGGCGCCGAGTTCGAGGCCGACCACGCGGTCGATCACGTCGGCGCGCGCGGTCAGGATGATCACGGGAATGTCGTCGCCGGCCACGCGCAGTTCCTTGAGCGCGGAGATGCCGTCCTTCTCCGGCATCATGATGTCGAGCACCACGAGCGTGGGCCGCTCGACCTGCAAGCGGCGTCTCAAGCCCTTGCCGCTGTGCAGGACGGAGACGTCATAGCCTTCCGATTGCAGGAATTCGCGCACCAGGTCGCGCACGACGGAGTCGTCTTCTACGAGCAGGATATGGTGTGTCATGCCATCAATTCTAAAAGTCCCAAAGTCGATTCGTATTGCCGGAGTCTTGCGGTTTCTTTCTTTAGACGAGTGTCCGAGCGCCGGACCCTTCAATCATTGGGCGAGCTTTTGGCGACTTGCGTCACCTCGGTCGAGCGTTCGAGCACCATCCGGTCGATCATGCCGCGCAGCTTCGTCGATGCGCTCGCGAAGCGGTCGCTGTTCAAGCCTTGCGTCGTGTAGCGCGCGGAGACGGCGATTCGACCGTTCTGGATCAGCGTGAGATCGATCACCGAAAGATAGGGCGTGGCGTCGCTGCTGAACGCGTCGCGGCCGTAATCGACCGCGGCGTTATAGACGAGCCGCGCCTCGCAGCCCGGCGGCGACGCGCCCGGATTGTAGACATCCGAGCGCACGCCGCGATGGGCGAGCGCGAGCTGCAGCGCGGGCACGAAATCGCCGACCGACACGGTCTGATTCCATTCGATGCACACGTCATGCAGCGTGATGGGGTCGCCGTTGACGAAAGTCGGCGACGAGTAGTGCGACGAGACGGCGAACCCCGCCTGGACGAGCGAGCCGGCCGCATCGGCGGCCGTGATCAGCGTCCACGCGCAGCCGTTCAGCGCGAGCGCCGCGGCAGCGGCGCAGGCGAGCCGCACGCCGTTCCCGATGCTCGAAAACCGCGCCTGTTTAGTGAACGGACTGCGTGTGCAGCGAGGTTTCATCGGGCGCGCGGGCGGTGGCATGCGTGACGGTTCCAGCGGGGTTCGGCCGTCGACGCCATCAACGCGTGATGCGCAGGCGCAGCTCGTCTTGTCCGACCACGCTTGCCGTGACGTTCACGCGGCGGTCCTCGTCCTTGACGATGAAGTGCTGGCGCGTCGGCGTGTTGACGTCGTGCACGACGTTCGGCAGGCACGCGGCTACGTCGGCACCCAGCTCTTCGAGCGGATCGTTGACGAACCCGTCGGCTTGCCAGTGCGCGCGCCAACGGCAATCGAGCACATGGGCGCTCGTGCGGCAGTCTTGCGCCGCGTCGACGCCGGGCAGCCGCGCGGCGGATTCCGAGCGCAACTGCGCGAAGTCGCTTGAAGCGACGATCGCCTTCAGGGCGGGGCAGATATCGGGCGGCTCCGGCGTTTCGCCCGCATGCGCCGCCGTGATGGCGCATGCGGCGGCGGTGCACGCGAGAACTGCGCGGGCTAGCGTTGAGAGAGGTGATTGCGCCAAGCGCTTGGCAGCGTGGCGGGCGCGCTGATCGAATGACATGTGCAGAATCCGGTAGTGGAGAGTGGGTGCCAAATGGTTGCAACGGGCCGGCCTTCTCCAGCCGGCACCATCATCCTGATTCACGCCGGCGGTTTTCAAAGGCGCGAACAAGGCGCCCGGTTCGCAATTGCTCACCGAGTCTTTGGGCGGCTTACCGATCATTTCTTCATCGCGACGCTAGGTAAGGCGTAGTGAGGACTCCGTCATCGTGCGGCGGGAACGGAAACGCTATCGTCTGTCCGCGTTGACAGCACGCCCGCGTCGACCGCTATCGATTGGAGACCAGACTCATGAAAAAGCCATTCCTGACCGCCTTGATGTGCACCGCGCTGACGAGCGCCCTATCGCCGGCCTCGGCGCAAGACGTGCCCAACGTGCCGTTGCCCGGCCGCGAGCGCTTCGGGCCGCTGCGCGACATCAGCCTCGCGCCGCCGATGTTTCCCGGTACGGTGGTCATCAACGATCTGGAGCAACTGCATCGCCTCTATGCAATCACCGGCCGCGAAGACGAAATGATCGGCATCTATCACGACGTGCTGAAGGCGACGCAGGACCCGATGATCCGCAACTACGTGTACGACTCGCTCGCGCGCGTGCAACTGAAGCCCGCGCGCACCGACGACGCGATCGCGACGCTGCGCACGAGCCTCGCCGAAGACCTCGCGGAGCTGAAGCAGCGCGCGCCGGCCAGCCTCGCCGATAAGAACTGAGGATTGCTGATCGAATAAGAAAGAGTTGGTGAGAATTTTTCGGGGAAGCGACGCTCAAGCGCGGCTGAATGCGTGTCGATAGCCCGGATATCTCACTACTCGACGGGGGAAGGTCATGTACAAGCTTCTGATTGCCATCGCGATCGCCGTGGGCTTGCAAGGTTGCGCGACGTCGGCCGAGACTTTCGCGGCGGGCGCGGGGATCGGCACGCTCGCGTTCCTTGGAGCGGAAAGCATGTGGCACAAATAGGGCGATTCGCGCGTGCCATACTGCTAAGCCTCAGTCGAACGAGCGCATTCGCGGCTTCGCTCACCCCGAAGGCTGCGCCGCGCACTTCCGATAAACTGCGGGCAATCGCGCAATGCGCTGCGACGCATGGGTTGCGATCGCGTTCAAGTGTGCGCGCCGGCATGCCGGTGTCCGGCTGCATGCAACCTATCTGAAAGCTATCACCCGATGAGCCTGTCGATCGCCGCGAAACTGGATGCGGCCCAACAACATTTTCACGCCGGCCGGCTCGACGAGGCGGCGCAACTGCTGCGCGAAGTCGTCGACGCCGACCCGGCCAACGGCGACGCGCTCGAAGGCCTTGCCTACGTCGCCGCGAACCGTCGCGACGCCACGCTTGCCGCCGATTACTTCGATCGCGCCATCGCCCACTTGCCGGGCACGGCCGAGCGCTTGCGCGACGCCGGCACGGCGAGCCAGGCGGCGGGGCGCCACGCGCGCGCCGTCGAGCTGTTCGAACAATGCCTGCAGCTCGCGCCGCGCGATCTCGTGACGCTCAACGCCGCTGGGATGTCGCTCTCCGAGTTGGGCGAGCACGAGCGTGCGCTGCAGATGCTGATACGCGCCCGCGAGGTCAGCCCCGGCATGTGGGAGATCCACTACAACATGGGCCGCGCGCTCGGCTTCCTCGGACGCTATGACGACGAGATGGCCGCGTATCGGCGCGCGATCGAGCTGAAGCCCGATTGCGTCGCAGCCTACGTGAACCTCGGCGTCGCGCTGCGCGATCTGCACCGTTTCGACGAAGCCTTGCGCGTGTTCAAGAAGGCCGTGCAGCTCGATCCGAACGACGCGGGCGCGCGTACGAACCGCTCGCACACGAACTTGCTGCTCGGGCAATTCGAGCATGGCTGGCGCGAGTACGAATGGCGCTGGCGCGACGGCAAGCAGCCGCTCGAATTCGGCGCGGAGCGCCTCTGGCTCGGCGACGCGCCGCTCGCGGGCAAGACCTTGCTCGTGCACAACGAGCAGGGTTTCGGCGACACGCTGCAGTTCGTTCGCTACGTCAAAGCGTGCAAGAAGAAGGGCGCGCACGTTGTTCTGCGCGTGCAGAACGAGTTGCTGCCGCTCATCGCCAGCTACGACGGAGCGGACGTCGTCATCGGTATGCGCGACGAGGTCCCGCCGTTCGACTATCACTGCCCGCTCTTGAGCCTGCCGTTCGCGCTGAAGGCGCACGCGTCGCCGATACCTTCGGCTACGCCGTATCTGCATGCGGACGAGGCGCGGCGCGAGCCCTGGCAACAGCGGCTCGAGGGGGAGCGGCGGCCTCGCATCGGCGTCGCATGGAGCGGCAGCCGCACGCACGTGAACGACCGCCGCCGCCGCTCGATGCGGCTCGCTGAATGGGCGACGCTCTTCGAAGTCCACGCGAGCTTTGTGTCGCTGGTGAAGGACGTTCGGGAAGACGATCGGGAGACGCTGCGGGGCTTGAGCGCTTCGGAGACGGTGCGCGATGCATCGGACTCGCTCACATCGTTCGCGGACACCGCCGCGTTGATCGCCGAACTCGATCTCGTGATCTGCATCGACACAGCGGTCGCGCACTTGGCCGGCGCGCTCGGCAAACCCGTGTGGATCTTGCTGCCATACTCGCCGGACTGGCGTTGGCTGCTCAATCGCACCGACAGCCCGTGGTACCCGAGCGCCCGCTTGTTCCGTCAAGCGGATCGCAACGATTGGGCGCCGGTGATCGCGCAGGTGCGTGCCGCGCTCGACGAGTTCGCAAGCTCGGTCGACCGCGGCTGACCTTCAATCGCTCACTGCACGGCGACCACCGCAAAGTTCTGCCGCCCAAACGGGCTCACCTGATACCCGCTCACGTTCGCGCGCGTGATCGCGGCGGCGGTCGGGTAGCCCAGCGGAATCCACAGGGCTTGATCGTGGATGATCTGCTGCGCGTCTTGGTACGACTTCACGCGCTTGGCCTGATCGGGCGTCGCCTTGCCGTCGGCGATCAGCTTGTCGAGTTTCGGATCGCAATAGCGTGCGAAGTTGATGCCCGAGCTCACGGCGTTGCAGCTAAAGAGCGGCGACAAGTAGTTGTCGGGATCGCCGTTGTCGCCCGCCCAGCCCATAAAGAGCAAGTCGTGCTGGCCTTGCTTCGCTTGCTTGATGAGCTCGCCCCATTCCATGACCTTCACATCGGCCTTCACGCCGATCTTGGCCAGGTCCGCTTGCAGCAGTTCGGCGCCGGCCTTCGGGCTCGGGTTCAGCACGCTGCCGTTCGGGCGCACCCAGATCGTGGTCGAGAAGCCGTTCGGATAGCCGGCGTCGGCGAGCAGCTGCTTCGCCTTGGCCGGATCGTACGGATAGGCGGCGATCGACTTGTCATAGCTCCACGTGTTCGGCGGATACGGGTTGTTGGCCGGCAGCGCGGTGTTGTCGAACACGACCTTCAGATAGGTGCTGCGGTCGAACGCCATGTTCAGCGCCTGGCGCACCTTCGCGTTATCGAGCGGCTTCTTCTGCGTGTTCAGCGCGACGAACGCGGTCATGAATGCGGGCGTCTGCACGACCTTGAGCGACTTGTCATGCTTCGCATCGGCGACGTCCTGCGGCTTTGGCGACAGCGCGATCTGGCATTCGCCCGCCTTCACCTTTTGCGCGCGCACGGACGCGTCGGGCGTGATCGCGTAGATCAGCTTGTCGATCTTCGGCTTAGCGCCCCAGTAGGTCGGGTTCGCGTCGTAGCGGATGATCGCGTCCTTCGTGTAGCTCTTCAGCACGAATGGGCCGGTGCCGATCGGCTTCGCGTTCAGATCGGTTTGCTTGCCGGCCTTCGCCAGCTGGTCGGCGTACTCGGCCGAATAGATCGACGCGAAGCCCATCGTCAGAATCGGCACGAATGTCGCATTCGGTTCGTTCAGCTCGAACTTCACGGTGCTGTCGTCGACCCTCGACACCGACTTGATCAGCTTCGTCAGCCCCATCGATTGCGCATGCGGGAAGCCGCTCGGGCCCGCGATCTTGTGCCATGGGTTGGTCTCGTCGAGCATCCGGCTGAACGTGAAGACGACGTCGTCGGCGTTGAGCGGGCGAGTCGGCTTGAAGTAATCCGTGGTCTGGAACTGCACGTTCGGGCGCAAATGGAACGTGTAGCTGAGGCCGTCGGCGCTCACGTCCCACCGGTCGGCGAGCGCGGGCACGACTTTCTTCTGCGCTTCGTCGTAGGAGACTAGCGAGTTGAAGATGACGTCCGCCGACGCGTTCGTCGTGACGAGCGAGTTGTACTGGACGACGTCGAAGCCGTCCGGACTCGATTCGGTGCAGACGGTGAGCGGCTTGGCGAGCGCCGCGAGCGGCGCGGCCGCGAGCGCGGCGGCAAGCAAGGCGTAACGCGGTTTGAAACTGAAGCGCATGTGATCTCCCATGGCAAGCGTGGTGACGCAATTCGTTCAAGTTTTGATTCGTCGCGTCGCCCGGCGCCCGGTGTTCGGGCAACGGAACGAGCGGTGCGGCATGCTGGCCGCTTTATTCTGATCCGTTTCGAGCCGCCGCGCAGCGCATGACTGGCGATCGATGCAAGGCGCGGCGAGCGGCCCGGCGCCGGGGCACTTTATCGAAAGCGCGTAGCAAGGCCAACGAAACAATCGGAATATCGTTATGCCGCGAGGGCGGCTGCGGGTACTGCCGTTCGGTGCCCTAAATCGCGGCGCGCGCCATCTGCATCAAGTAATCGATCCCGGCGATCGCTCGCGAGCCGTACCACGACACCATTTCGCCGTCGATCAGTTCCACCTTTTTGCCGGCGAGCCGCGGGTCGGCGGCCAGCGCGTTGCGATGCGCATCGGTGAAGCGATACGGCTCGCTCGACAGCAGCACGCGCTCGGCATTCGCGAGCCACGGCGCGTCGAAATCGAACGACGGGTAGCGGGCCGCGCCCGTCGCGCCGCCCCTGACCGCAGGCCACGTGTGCCAGTTGACGAGCCGCAGCATCGCCGAGATGTAGGTATCGCGCGCGACCGTCATCCACGGCTCGCGCCAGATCACATAAAGCACGCGCCGCTCCGGCCACGCTTCCAGCGCGAGCGTGCGCAACCGTGCCTCAAGCGTATCGGCGAGGTGCCGGGCGGCGTCGCGGCGATCGAAGAGCGCGCCGAGGAGCGTGTAGAGCACGACGTTGTCGCGCGGCGTGAGCGGATGGGTGACGACGATATTCGGCACGAACGCGCGCAGCAGGTCGACCGTCGCTGGCTCGTTTTCGTCGATATTGACGATCACATGCGTGGGCTTCAGTGCGCGAACCGCGTTGATCTTCACGGCTTTCGTGCCGCCCACCTTCGGCACCGCGCGCACGCGCTCGCGAGGATGAACGCAAAACCCGGTGCGCCCGACGATCTGCTGTTCGAGCCCCAGCGCGAATAGCAGCTCGGTGATGCTCGGTACGAGCGAGACGATGCGCGCGCTCGCGCCGGCGGGGGCGTGCGCGACTCCGGCGGCATCGACGGCAGGCGCGGCACGCATCGCGCTACTCCGGGGCGTCCGAGACGTTGTTGGCGTCCACCGCTCGCGGCTTGCGCGGCGCCTTTTCGAGTGCGCGGTCGTAGATCCAGCGCGGCAAGATGTGCAGCAGGAACGCCGCGACGCGCATCTGCCACGGGAAGATCGCGAAGCGCGTCTTGCGCGCGATCGCATCGGCGGTCTTCGCGGCGAAGCGGTCGGCGTCCATCAGGAACGGCATCGGATACGGATTGTGCTCGGTCATCGGCGTACGGATGTAGCCGGGCGCGATCGTGACGACCGCCACGCCGTGCGGACGCATTTCGACACGCAGCGATTCCAGATACTTGAACGCGGCCGCCTTCGACGCGCTATACGCGCCGGACCCGGGCAGCCCGCGCACGCCCGCCACGCTCGCGATGCCGACGAGCGTCCCGCGCCGCGCTTCGCGCATCTGCGCGGCGAACGGCTCGAAGGTGGCGACCATGCCGAAGTAATTGACGTCCATCACTTCGCGAAACGCGTCGAGGTCGCCGTGGCCCGTGATGACGCCTTTGCTGATCCCCGCATTGGCGATCACGACATCGGGCGTGCCGTGCCGGGAGATGAACTGCGAAGCCGCGTCGGCGAGCGCTTGTGCATCGCGCACGTCGGCGGGATAGATCGAGATGGAAGTCTGCGGGAAGCGGTGCGCGAATTCGGCGAGCTTGTCGCCGCGGCGTGCAACGAGGCCGAGAATCGCGCCGCGCCGCGCGTATTCGGCGGCGAGCGCGAGGCCGATGCCGCTCGAGGCGCCGGTGATGAAGACCTTCAATGACGAATTCATGCCGGCGCCCTCGGGGGCATTACATTTTCTTCTCGCGGACTTGCGAGACGAGGTAGTCGAGCACCTGGATCGTGCCAGGCAGGCTGTTCGTGTCGGCCGGGCCGGTTTCGTACTTGCCTTGGACAGCGATCGTCGGCACGCCGTCGATCTTGTAGTCGATGAGCTTTTGCTGGTCGCGCTTCAACGAGCTTTCGGTCGAGAACGAATTGTAGGCGGCGAGGAACTTCTGCGGGTCGACGCCTTTCTTCTCGAGGAATTTGGCTTGATCCTGCGGTGTCAGCAGATAGTTCTTGTTGACGTGGATCTCATTGAAGACGGCAGGCGTGAGCTGGTTCGCGAGGCCGAGCGAATCGAGCGCGTAGTAGAGCTTCGAGTGGGGGAGGTAGTCATCGCGGAACGCCACCGGCACGCGATTGAACACGACATCCGGGCCTTGCTTCTTGATCCACGCTTCGAGATAGGGGTCGAATTCGTTGCAGTGCGGGCAGCCGTACCAGAAGAATTCGGTGACTTCGATCTTGCCGGCCGGCACGTCGACGGGCTGCGGCGCTTTCAGTGTCGTGTAGTCCTTGCCGGCGACCGGAGCGGCCGGCGTCGCCTGGACGACGCCCGCGGCGAGGCCCAGGGAGAGAAAAAGAATACTGATCAGTTTTTTCATGTTGGTCCGTAAATGCGAGTGATCGTGAACTGCCGCACCTGTTGCGCGTGATTTGCGACGGTGGCGGCGGCCAAAGTCAGACTTTCGCCGCGTGCCATTGGTTCAGCGGCGCGCGGCGATCAGAGCCTTCCAGTTACTGCTTCGTGAAGCGGATGACGGCAGTGTCGACGCCTGCATCGGAGAGCCGCTGGCGCGCCGAATTCATGTCGTCGAACTTCGAAAACGGCCCGATACGCACGCGGAAGTACGTGACGCCGCCCGCGTCGCGCTGCGACACCTTCGATTCGAACCCTTGGAACGCGAGGCGGGCGCGCTGCTGCTCGGCATCTGCTTCGGTCTTATACGCGCCCACTTGCAGGAAGTAGCCGGTGTTCATGTCGTTGCTCGCGCTCGGCGCGGCGCCTTGCGTCGCGCTGCCCGGCGGCGTGGCGCGCGCGGTGGCGACCGGCGCGCTCGTCGACTGGGGCTTCTTCGCTTGCGCCGTGGCGCTGCTGCCGCCGGTGGACGGCTGCGGCGCGACCGCGACACCGTTGTTCGCCGGCGGAACCTGGATGATCTCCGGCTCTTCGAGCATGCCCGACGATTGCGTCTGGTTGTTCGACTGGCCCGGCGCGGTGTTGGGCGGCGCGGGCTGGGCGGCCTGCGGCACCGGCTGGCCCGGCGTCTTGCCTTGCAGCGCGCGGTTCGGATCGTATTGCGCGCCGCTTGCCGCGCCGTTATCGGGGGCGGCGGGCGGGGCCACCTTCGAGACGAACGGAGTCGGTGCACGCGTGATGTAAAGCGCGACGACCACCGCAATCGCGAGACCGACGATCAGGCCCAGCACGATGCCGAGAAACGTGCCCCCGGACTGCCTCGACTGCTTTGACGTGCTGCGGCTTGACGAACTGCGGCTGGGTTTTGCCATCGTATGAATCACCTGCTGAGAGAAATCGGGACGACCGCCGATTATAACGACGGTCCATCGCACATTATGCTGAGGAAGATCACATCTTGGCGGGAGCGGACACGCCAATTGTCGCAAGACCGTTCTCGAGCACTTGGCGTGTCGCCGCGAGCAGCGCAAGGCGCGCTTCACGCACGTCCGCCTCGTCGACGAGAACGCGCTCGGCATTGTAGAACGAGTGAAATTCGCCTGCGAGGTCGCGCAAGTAGAACGCGATTGCGTGCGGCGCGAGTTCGTCGGCCGCGTGCGTGAGCGCGTCCGGGTACTCCGCGAGCTTTTGCAACAGCGCCATGGCGCGCTCGCTCGTGAGCGCCGAGAGGTCGGCTTTCGGCAAGGCGGCCGCGTCGGTGCCGTAGCGCGACTTCGCCTCGGCCAGCACCGAGCAGATCCGTGCGTGCGCGTACTGCACGTAGTACACGGGGTTCTCGTCGTTCTGCTTGAGCGCGAGGTCGATGTCGAACACGAACTCGGTGTCGGCTTTGCGCGAGATCAAGAAGAAGCGCACCGCGTCGCGGCCGCGCGCGATGGTCGCTTCGTCGATCAGGTCCGGCGCGGTTTCCGTGCCGGGTTCCGTGCCGCCCGACCATTCGATCAGGTCGCGCACTGTCACATAGCTGCCCGCGCGCTTCGAGAGCTTCACTTCCTGGCCGTCGCGCATCACCGTGACCATCTTGTGCAGCACATAGTCGGGGTAGCCGTTCGGAATGCCGATGCCGAGCGCCTGGAGGCCTGCGCGCACCCGTGCGATCGTGCCGTGGTGGTCCGAGCCCTGGATGTTGATGACCTTCGTGAAGCCGCGCTCCCACTTCGTCACGTGGTAGGCGACGTCGGGCAGGAAGTATGTGTAGGTGCCGTCGGACTTGCGCATCACGCGGTCTTTGTCGTCGCCGTCGTCGGTGGTGCGCAGCCACAGCGCGCCGTCCTGCTCGAAGGTCTTGCCTGAGGCGAGCAGCGCTTCGACCGTCTTGTCGACGCGGCCGTCCTTGTACAGCGACGACTCGAGGTAGTACTGGTCGAACTTCACACCGAGCGCCTGCAGGTCCATATCCTGCTCGTGGCGCAGGTAGGCGACGGCGAATTCGCGGATCGCCTCGAGGTTCTCGGGGTCGCGCGCGCCCGTGACCGGCGCGCCGTCCTTCGCGGCAACGGTCGCGCCGTTCAGGTAATCGCTCGCGATTTCGGCGATGTATTCGCCGTTGTAGGCGGCCTCGGGCCAGCCGGCATCGCCGGGCTTGAGGCCGCGCGCACGCGCTTGCGTCGACACGGCGAGGTTCTGGATCTGCACGCCCGCGTCGTTGTAGTAGAACTCGCGGTGAACGTCGTAACCCTGGCTTTCCATCACGTTCGCGAGGGAGTCGCCTAGCACGGCTTGACGGCCGTGGCCGAGGTGGAGCGGGCCGGTCGGGTTCGCCGACACGAACTCGAGCAGCACGTGCTTGCCGGCGTCGCGCTTGGAGCGGCCGAACGCGCGGCCCTCGGCGAACACGGCGCCGATCACCGCCTGCTTCGCGACGGGCGTCAGGCGCAGGTTGATGAAGCCCGGGCCCGCGATTTCGGCGGCTTCGATCAAGCCTTTCGCGCCGGGCTGCGCGAGCAGGGCGTCGACGATCTGCTGCGCGAGTTGGCGCGGGTTCGCCTTCAGCGGTTTCGCGAGCTGCATCGCGACGTTGCAGGCAACGTCGCCGTGCGCGGCCGCTTTCGGGCGTTCGAGGGTGATCGAGGGGGCGACGGGGGCGGCTTCGGTCGAACCTTGTACCTGGGTTGCGGCCTGCTTCACGCTGTCGGCGAGCAGGGTTTCGAGAGTCTGTTTTTGTGCGGGCAGCATGCTGGTCCGTTGAAGTCGAGTGAGGGGTCCGGTCGGATGGACCTGAGCAGTGGCGTCGGATCGGACGCGCGTTCGACGCGCGAACGGCCACTCCGATTCTATGTAAGCGCTGAACGCGGGCGACCTCGCCTCGTGTTGCCGGCTACCGGCCCGCGAGTGCGGGTGGTAGCGCGCTTTTTTCGAGCTAGGCAGATTTTAGCAGGTGCTAATATGTCCAAATAGCGCGACGGCTGAACCTGTCGATCCGCGCGTGCCCTGTCCAGCGGGGCGCGAGGAGGGTTAATGGTGCACCGTCACATGAGTCGATCAAAACGAAAAAAGGGAGTTGAGTATGTTGGTCACCTTTAAATGTCACGCGGCGCCGGACGTCGTGATGCTCGAGAACCTGGCGCAGTACTTGGTCGGGATCGTCGGCAAGCAACTCGGCAAGCGCGGCGTCATCACGCACGAAGAAGTGGGGACGGCCATTTCGAAGCTCGAAGCGGCGATCGTTTTCGACAAGAAGGATCGCGCCGAACAAGAAGGCCACTACCATGAAGGCGAAGACGGGCACCTGCACCACGAGCTGCCCGTCGGTCTTGCGCAGCGGGCGTATCCGTTCCTCGACATGCTGCGCGCCGCGCAGAAGGAAAACGTCGACATCTTGTGGGGCGTTTGACCAGGGCAGCGGGCGGACCGGTCTAGTCCGCGCGTCGAGCGTCTGCCCGCTGCCGGCCGAATGACCGGCGGCACGCCGTGACTGAATGAGAAAGAGCCCGCTGCAAGCGGGCTCTTTCGTTGCCGGCACCGCGGGCGATAGTCCGAATCGCCGCAGCGCACCATGGCCCTTACTGGCTGGCGCCTGATGCCGGTGCTGCCATCTCCGAGCTGGCGCCTTTTTGCTTCTTCGCCTTCTTCGGCTTCTTGTGATGCTCTTCCTTCGGGGCCGAGTAGGTGCTCGTCGCGCTCGCTTCGGACGCGCCGCCTTGAGCCCAAACAACCGACGATCCCCCCACCAGCGACAGCGCAACACACAGCAACGTCAGCTTCTTCATACGATTTTCTCCGCAACGATTGAAGGAAAGGCCGAAGGACGCGCGACGCGGCGGCGTACCCGGCTTCAGGTGCTACCGTCCGCTAGTTTAGAAAGGTGAAACAAAACTTGCTGAAAATCTTCGTAATAACAAAAACGGATTATTGACGAGTAGTCGTTGTCTTTTTGGCGAGCGTAGATTGCGCTGACGATCGTTCCAGCAACGGCGCCGGTTCGCGCTCGGCGCCCCTGCTGTCGAAAGCGCCGGGTGCTTTGAGCCCTCCCACGTACTATCTTGCCTTCGTCCGCTTGCCTCGAAGTCGCTTCGCCAGCCACCAGGAGAACACGGAGCCCAACAATGCGCTACCCAACAGGTAAGGCAGCGCTGCCTCGTAGGGAAGCTCGGGAAATAGCGTTCCGCGGATGAAGAGGCTCGCATAGAGGAAGGTCAGGAACCCAAGAACTATGGCCGCGAGCAAAGGCACTATTGTTGTCATCGCATAAACGAAACTGAGGCGGGCTCTTGCGTATCGCCGCTGTTACTGGTTGGCGCCTGCCGGTCGCATGGAAATCGTTCCGTATTCGGGCTACGACGCGCAAGTCGGATCAACATCATATCCAAGGTCGAAGTAATACCGCCGTACCGTAATGTCCTCTCGTTCCAGCGTCAGCTTCAACCCTTCTGATGTAGCGCATTGTCTGAGGCGGTACGGAGCACCACGCCATGTGAATTGAGTCGTATCAAGAGATTTGGCCGCAATCACAATGGGATGCCCAGCGGGAAAGCCAATGCCAACCAGAGGGGGATCAATACGCGCGGTACGCATTGCCGGTGTGAGCCGATACGCAACGACCTTTGCATCTGCTTGCGTCAAGTCAGTCATAGGCGACTGTGCGCCTTGGTCAACGGCACCGACTTTATAGCAGCATCGGTACGTACCATCTGCCGCCAGCGCTGAAACGCGAGTTCCTGCTGCAACCCTCCGAGTTGTGTACAGATGGCTTTCCCCCTTCTTCAATTCGGCTATGCCGAGATCTTCCTGAGCCAGCACGGAAGTACATAGGATTAGCGCAGAAACCCCCACAAGATTTCGTCTCATTTCAGCGCCCATCCTCTGACCAATGGGGTGGATCCGACACCAGCTTGATCACACCGTAACTTGCTCCTACCGTATGTAGAGCGGTATTTCCGCCATTGCGCGGTATCCCTGGAATGAATATGTCGTTGCCAGATGCATTTACAATTTGCAGCGTATCGCACCATCCAATCGTCATGTCGATTGCGCGGCCCTCAGTATGCCGACTAGTCAGAGACGGCCGAAACACCGTGCCATAGGCAGAAACCATAGCCGATGCGGCTCGAATGGAGTGCGTCGTAGAGTAGTTACCTTGTCGGTCTTTGTGCGCCCATTGGATGCTTACGCCTGCCATCGACGGAACCTGTCTTGCATCGAAGCCTTCTCGGGCGATACGCCATGACCAGTGCATTAAATACGCGCGCTGTGGGGGGCGTAACGTTGCGTTCACCTGTACTGTTGCCCCTGCGGTACGCAAGGCTGTGATGAACCGATCGACTTTGATGCGGAAACTCGAGATGAGCGTACTTGTGGATGATGATGTGGGAAATTGAGTGGCCCAACCAACCCCGCATAGCGACATGACCACCTCCGTCAGACTTGAAAGCTAGGATTTCACGGTAGTCTGATGGGTGGTGTCGCGCGCGTATATCGGAATAGTCTTAAATGTGAAGTGCAACGCGCAGGTCTATAAACCAGCGCGCCTGTCACAGCAACGGCGCCAGCGCCCGCTCGGCGTCGGCTGTCGAAAGCGACATACGCTTCGCGAAGTCTTCAACCTGATCCCGCCCGATCTTACCCACCGAAAAGTACGTACTCTCCGGATGCGCGATGTAGAAGCCCGACACGCTCGCCGCCGGCAGCATCGCGAGCGACTCGGTCACGGTCATGCCGATCTCTTCGGCCTGCAGCGCGGCGAACATGTCGCGCTTCACGAGGTGATCGGGGCACGCCGGGTAGCCCGGCGCCGGGCGGATGCCGGCGTACTTTTCGGCGATCAGCGCGTCGTTGTCGAGCGTTTCGCTGGCCGCGTAGCCCCACAGGTCGCGCCGCACGCGCGCGTGCATCGCCTCGGCGAACGCTTCGGCGAAACGGTCGGCAAGCGCCTTGAGCATGATCGCGCTGTAGTCGTCGTGATCGGCTTCGAACTGCTTTTCCTTCACGTCGACGCCGATGCCCGCCGTCACCGCAAACATGCCGATGTAGTCGGCGACGCCCGATGCCTTCGGCGCGATGAAGTCGGCGAGCGACCGGTTCGGCCGCATCACGCCGTCCACCACGGGGCGCACGCTCTGCTGGCGCAGGTTGCGCCACGTAAGCGCGACTTGGGAGCGGGTGTCGTCGGTGTAGATCTCGATGTCGTCATCGTTGACGGTGTTCGCCGGCAGCAGCGCGATCACGCCGTTCGCGGTGAGCCAGCGGCCCTGGATCAAGCGCGCGAGCATCGACTTCGCGTCGGAAAACACGCGCCGCGCCGATTCGCCGACGATCTCGTCGTTCAGGATCGCGGGGTAGGGGCCGGCCAGGTCCCAGGTCTGGAAGAACGGACCCCAGTCGATGTAGTTCGCGAGCTCGTTCAGATCGTAGTTCTTGAACACGCGGCGGCCTATGAACTTGGGCTTAGTCGGCCGGTAGCCGGCCCAGTCGATCTTCGTCCTGTTGGCGCGGGCTTGCGCCAGCGTGACCATCGGCTGCGCCTTCTTGTTCGCGTGCTGATCGCGAATGCGGTCGTAGTCCGCCTTGAGCTCGCCGAGATACTTGGCGGCGCCTTGGTCGGACAACAGGCTCGACGCGACCGACACCGAACGCGACGCATCCGGCACGTACACCACCGGGCCCTCGTAGTTCGGCGCGATCTTGACTGCGGTATGCACGCGCGACGTGGTGGCGCCACCGATCAAGAGCGGAATCTTCTTCACGCGGAAGTAGTCGTCGCGCTGCATTTCAGCGGCGACGTAGGCCATTTCCTCGAGGCTCGGCGTGATGAGCCCCGACAGGCCGATGATGTCCGCGCCCTCGACCTTCGCTTTCGCGAGGATCTCGTTGCACGGGACCATCACGCCCATGTTGACCACTTCGAAGTTGTTGCACTGGAGCACCACCGACACGATGTTCTTGCCGATGTCGTGCACGTCGCCCTTCACGGTGGCGATGACGATCTTGCCCTTCGCGCGCACGTCGCCGCCCGCCGCCGCGAGGTGCCGCTTCTCTTCCTCGATGAACGGAATCAGGTGCGCAACCGCCTGCTTCATCACGCGCGCCGACTTCACGACTTGCGGCAGGAACATCTTGCCCTGCCCGAACAGGTCGCCCACGATGTTCATCCCGTCCATCAGCGGGCCTTCGATCACGTTGATCGGGCGGCCGCCTTCCGCCGCGATCTTCGCGCGCGCTTCCTCGGTATCGTCGACGATGAAAGTCGTGATGCCGTGCACGAGCGCATGCGCGAGACGCTTCTCGACCGGCTGGTTGCGCCACTCGAGGTTCTCTTCCTTCTTCGCGGCGCCGGTCTTGAACTTGTCGGCAACTTCGAGCAGACGGTCGGTTGCGTCGTCGCGGCGATTGAGGATCACGTCCTCGACGCGCTCGCGCAGTTCGGAGTCGAGGTCCGCATACACGCCGAGCTGGCCTGCGTTGACGATGCCCATGTCCATCCCCGCCTGGATCGCGTAGTAGAGGAACACGGTATGGATCGCTTCGCGCACCGGGTCGTTGCCGCGAAAC
>DATGHJ010000218.1:0-3128 GCA_035308085.1 Trinickia sp.
CACACCCAGACGCTGCCCGGCGGAAACGGCATCGTCTCCTGCGGGCTCGTCTTCTGATAGTCGAGATCGGCCTTCATGCCGTCGTGCAAATGCAGCATCAGATGGTCGTATTCGCTGCGCGGCGACTTCGTGACACGCAGCAGATTGAGCAGCCATGCCGAACCCGCCATTTGCGGCTTGATTTGCGGCAGAAAGCGCTTCGCCATGTCTTCGAACGGTTCGCCGACCCGCCACACACGTGGCACGCCCTTCGGATTCACGTTCGTGAATACGCGCAAAATGCGCTCGCCGTAATTGGGCCGCGACGGAAACGCGTCGACGTGCAGACGGCTGTCGTCCTTGCGCCAGGAAGTCTGACGCGTCTCCACTCGATGCAGGCGCAGGCTTGTCGGCGCGACGCGCAGCTTGCCTTGATATTCGGGAAAGAGGCCGTCGACCAGCGAGCGCGCATTGCCCTGATAGCGCGCGATCAGCGCCCGCACCGCCGATTGCGTGACGGCGTCGCCGAGCACGCCATGGAGCGCGCCGCCGTTCGCTTCGAGGCTGATGTTCTTGCGCTTCGGATCGGCGAGCGCGGGATCGAGCAGCGCCTGCTCGCCGCCTTCGATCGCAAAGCTGAGGTTCGGGAAATAGAGCACCTTGCCGCGCTCGACCGCGCCGCGCAATTGCTCGCGCGGCACGGAAAGATTTTGCGCCTGCCAATCGGCGGATGCGACTTCGACGATCTGGGATTCGTTCATGTTGGGTGGCCCCGGGGTCCGGCGATTACAGCAGCCCGAATCCGGCGAGCGCGGACTTCACTTGTTGAAGGGACGGCGGCTGCCCGGCCGTGCCGAGATTGATGACGTTCGGCGACCAATAGCCGCCGGTGCGCCATGCTGTCGCGAAATTGTACAACTCGACAGTCGGCCGCTTGAGCGCGGCGGCGATATGCACCAAGCCGGTATCGACGCCCACGGTGGCCGCCGCCGAATCGACGAGCCCGACCACCGCCGGCAGCGACAGGCGCGGCGGCACGATCGCCGCGTCGCCGAATTCCTTCGCGAGCCGCTCGCTCGTTGCCCGCTCGGCGTCGCTGCCCCATGGCAGCACGAGCGACGCGCCGCGCCGCACGAGCGACTGGCCGAGTTCGATCCACGCGGCATCCGGCCATTGCTTGTCGGCCCGCGAGGTCGCGTGGACGAACACCACGTACGGCACCGGCAGGTTCAGCCCGAGCGCATTGACGGCGATCGCGGCGCGGCGCGTGTCGAGACCGAAATCGATGTCGTCGGTGGGCTGCGGCTTCGGCTCGCCGAGCGCCGCCGCGACGAGCTGGCGCGTGCGCTCGACCACGTGCGTGCGCGGCTCGATCGGCACGCGCTTGTCGTAGAAGAAACGCACCGGCCATTCGTAGCCCGCGCCCTCGGTGCGATTGCCGAGACCGACGAGCGGCCCGCATGCCCAGCTCGCCACCCAGGCGGTCTTGAGGAGCCCCTGGCAATCGATCACGAGATCGTATTTCTCGGCCGCAAGTGAGCGCTTGAACGCACGGATCTCGCGCCAGTTTTCGAACGACGTGAGCCGCTTGCGCCAGCGCCTGAGCGAAAACGGAACCGCGCGGCGCACGCCGTCGACGAGTTCGACGAGGTCCGCGAAACTTTCCTCGACCAGCCAATCAATCTGCGCGTGGGGGTGCCTGCGGCGAATATCGGCGATGACCGGCATGTTGTGGACGACGTCGCCCAGCGACGACACTCTCACGATTAGTATTTTTTGCACGCTCAATGGAAAGGCCGGCAAGCCAGTTCGAAGGGAGTTCTAAAGGGCAGCAATTCTACCTCGCCGGGCGCGCGGGTTCGTCGGCGCACTTGCGGCATTGGTCTGACGCGAGCTTTCGAAATTATTTCTCTTTGCCTACAAAGGTGAAGCGGCGGGCCGCCTCGAAGCGTGCAAGCCCACGCTTTAAGCGCCAGAACACGTGCGCCACCGAGCACTTTGTCCGCCAAACACCGTGTCTTCAGGTCCGACGATGTTGTAAATCCTTGTTGCACAAGCGTTTTGTTTCTCTCGCGCCAACCGCACTACAATGCTTGTCGTTCGCCGTTGAGCAGTCTTATTCTTCAGACCATGCCTACCCCGTTTTTCAACGCCCGCGCCGCGTGCGCCGTGGCCGCGCTCGCTGCACTGGCCGCTTGCTCCAGCACCCCGAAGCCACAGAAGTATCAACAGGAAATGTTCGATACCGGCGTGAGCCAGTTCGCCCGCAACTTCAACGCGAGCGCCGACGACGCCTGCGAGGCCGCGCGCCGCACCTTGCTGAACCAGGGCTATGTCACGAACGTGCCGCGGCCCGACTCGATCGACGCCACCAAGGACTTCCAGCAGGACGGCGACAAGCATACGCAAGTCGAGTTTCACGTCGTCTGTGTGCCGGGCGAGGAAACGAGCGATACCAGCATCGTCTATGCGAACGCCGTGCAGAACGGCTTCGCGGTCAAGAAGAGCGATACGTCGGCGACCGTGGGCTTGAGCATCATCGGCTCGATTTCGATGCCGATCCGCTCGAACAGCGATGAAATGGTCAAGGTGTCGACCGAGACGATTCAGTCCGAGAAGTTCTACGACCGCTTCTTCGAGTTCGTCAATCGCTACTTGAAGACCGTGATGCAAAAGGCCAATCAGGTGCCCGCCGCGGCGATCACGAGCACTGCCATTCCCGGTACGCCGCCCGCGGTGGCGCCGGCATCGCAGGCCGCGGCGGCGGCCGCCGCGGCAGTGGCGGCGTCCGCGCCGATCCCGGTGCTTGCCGATCAGGTCAAAACGCCTGTCAGCTTGCAGCCGCCCGCAGCGCCCGCGGCCGCCGCATCCGCAAGCAAGCCGACCACGCCAACCGCGCCTTGATACCCGCGCCGGCCGCGGCTCGGCTCCGTGCTCCCGAGCCCGCCGCGCCGGTCACACCGCGCCGGCCGCGCCTTTCAGAACGGCAGCTTCGCGTCCGGCTTCGCCGCGACGATCACGCGCCGGAAATCTTCCTGAATCCGCTTGAGCGCCGCTTCGTTGTCCGCCTCGAAGCGCATCACGACAACCGGCGTCGTGTTCGACGAGCGAGCGAGGCCGAAGCCGTCGGGATACTCGACACGCAGGCC
>DATGHJ010000219.1:0-4001 GCA_035308085.1 Trinickia sp.
ATGTTGGTCTGGAACGCGATGCCGTCGATCACGCCGATGATGTCGCCGATCTTGCCCGACGCCGTCTCGATCGTGCCCATCGTACTCACCACTTCCGACACGACTTCGCCGCCGCGCGACGCGACCGCCGAGGCCGAGCCCGCCATCTCGTTGGCCTGGCGCGCGGCGCTCGCCGATTGCGTGACCGTCGACGTGATCTCTTCCATCGACGCCGCCGTCTGCTGCAGGCTCGCCGCGGCCGATTCGGTGCGGCCCGAGAGGTCGAGGTTGCCCGCCGCGATTTCGTCGGCGGCGGTGCGCACCGATTCGCTGGTATCGCGGATCTGACGCATCACGTGGTTCAGTTTGTCGACGAACGTGTTGAACGAGCGCGCGATTTGCGCGACTTCGTCACGGCCGCCAGCCGGCAGACGCTGAGTCAGGTCGCCTGTGCCCGAACCGATTGCATCCATCGCGTCGCGCACGAGCGAGAGGCGCTTGAACGCGGTCGCGGTGACCGTGCTGACAATGGCGGCCGCAAGCGCGACGATCACGATCAACGCGATCGCGGAGGTCGTCAGGAACGAGCGCATGCCGGCCGTGGCCTCGGACTTGTCGAGCGCGACGACCGTGATCCAGTCGGTGCCCGGCACCGCTTGGCCGCGCAGCAGCTTCGCGTGACCGTCGACGTGCACTTCGAGCGGACGATCCGCCGTCGCGAGCGATGCGATGTTCGCTACGCTCAAATCCGGCATCAGCTCGCTCACGGGCTTCAACGCGAGCTTCGAATCGGGATGCGCGACGATCGTGCCGCTCGCATCGAGCAGCATGCCGAAGCTCGACGGCGTCGGATGAATCGACTTGACGTTGGCGATCACGCTGTCCATGTTCACGTCGCCCGACACCACGGCCTTCAGCGCGCCGTCGCGCACGATCGGCACGGCGAACGTGACGACGAGCTTGCCCGAGCCCGCATCGACATACGGCGGCGTCACCACCGGCTTGGCCGCAGCGGCCGCCTGCTTGTACCACGGGCGTCCGGTCGGGTCGTAGTCGGAGGGCACGCCGGTCGGATCGGAGAACTTGGCGACCTTGTCGGCGGTGCCGACATAGACGTTCGTAAAGCCGCCGGCCGCGGCGACCAGCTTGAAGGTCGGAACCGGGTCCGCGCTGAGCGCGACGTCTTCGAGCGAGACGATTGCCGCCGTCTTCGACGCGACCCAATCGCCGATGCCCGCATCGTGCCCGTTGGCGAGCGCGATCAGGTTGTTGTTGATCGAATCGTTGTCGTACGAGTTGACGACGAAGTAGTTGAGCGCGGCGTTCACGACGAGCGAGCAGACGACGATGGCAAGACAGGCTGCCAGCACGCGCGAGCGGATCGAATCAAACATGAGGGGTGGTTCCTTCCGACGAATAGGCGTTCGAGGACTCGTGATCCTCTGGGGTGTTTACGGCCAGGAATCTCAATTCTTGAGGAAATCCACTAGCGCGAGCGTTCGCGCAGCGGCCTGTCGCAACGGCCAGCAGACAAATTAAGCATTGCATTCCCAGGCATGACGAATCGATGGCGCCGGCTCCCGCTTCGTCTCCATGGGCCGCTTTGCGAACGCCTATAATCCGTTGCGCGCCGAACGGCGCTATCGAATCACCAGCCAGCGAGGATCAGATGGGCGGCAACATCCGCAGCGAGCGGGAAGAATATTTCGAGCAGTTGTGCATCAGCATCGATGCGGACGACGTACACGAACAGGAAGGCATCGAATGCTTTGAAGCGCAGATCGGCGAGCCCGATTTCGATGCGGCGCATTGGCTCGACATCGCGCTTTTTTATGCGCCCGCGGTTGCACGCGGCATCGTCGACATGGTCGACGAAGACGACCGCGCACGCAGCAATATCGCCGCGATCATCGCGGAGAATCTCGACATCTCGTACGGCGACGACGAGTGCGAACGCTTTGCCGAAACGATCCGCTTCGCGCTCGCCAACGGCGTGCCGATCGACTTCGACGTGCTGCTCGACGGCTGCGAGCGCGCGCTCGACGACCTCGATCATTGGGCCGACGACGCAACCAAGGCGCCGCTCATCGCGTTGCGCGACACCCTACAGCAATTGCAGCACGAGCACTGACACGCTCTTTTGCCGCGCTGTGCCGAGACCACTCCGTACAGCGCGCGCCACTCGCGCACGCAGACTTCCCCGCGCGCCCGCCTGTATGGCCGTTCCTCAGTATTACCCCTACTGCCGCGCGTTTTTCGCCTATGCAGAAATGCGCATGCCGGACGCTGCGAACAGTCAAGACGGGCCCATATTGGCTTCCTATATTCGCGCCATGTGACCGCTTCGAATGACGTGACGGCTTGCGATTGAACCAGCCGTTCAGCAGAGGTGGCACACGTGAGATTTTTCCTCCAGTTCGACAACCGAGAGAAAAACATGAGCCTTCGCAAGACAATCCAGCCATACGCTATTGCCGCTGCCGCTTTCAGCACCCTGCTCGCCGCGGCGCCCCTCGCCGCTTACGCGCAGGACGCCGCCATCAAGATCGGCTACGCCGCGCCGCTCACCGGCGCGAACGCCGGCTACGGCAAAGACTTGCAAGACGGCGTGCAGCTCGCGCTTGAAGACGCCAAGACGCAGAAGATCCTGATCAACGGCAAAGTGCCGAGCTTCGAGCTCGTCGCCGAAGACGACCAGGCCGACCCGCGCGCGGGCGTCCAGGCCGCGCAGAAGCTCGTCGACCAGAATGTCGCCGTGGTGGTCGGCCACTTCAACTCGGGCACGACGCTGCCCGCCTCGCCGATCTACGACAAGGCCGGCATCCCGATGATCGACCCCGCCGCCACGAACCCGACGATCAGCGGCCGCGGCCTCGCCAACGTGTTCATGGTGATCTCGAACGATGCGCAGAACGCGGGCAACGCGGGCGCCTATGCCGTCGACATCACGAAGGCCAAGCGCATCGCGATCATCGACGACCGCACCGCGTTCGGCCAGGGCGAAGCCGACGAGTTCGAGAAATCGGTGAAGGCGCACGGCGGCACGATCGTCGCGCGCGAGTACACCAACAACCAGGCGGTCGACTTTTCCACGCAGCTCACGAAGATCAAGTCGACCAACGCCGACCTGATCTTCTTCGGCGGCCTCGACACGCAGGCCGCGGGCGTCGTGAAGAAGATGAAGGAGCTCGGCATGACCGCGCAATTCCTGGGCGGCGGCGGCGTGAAGGACGCCGAATTCATCAAGCTCGCGGGCGATGCGGCCAGCGGCGCGATGGCGTGGGAATACGGGCGTCCGCTCGACGATCTGCCGCAAGGCAAGACCTTCGCCGAGCGCTTCAAGAAGCGCTTCGGCGTCGATGTGCTGTCGTACGCGCCGTTCGGCTACGACGCGGCGTGGGCCGCGATCAAGGCGATGCAGGCAGCGAACTCGACCTCGCCCGACGCCTACCGCCCGTACCTGAAGAAGATCGACTTCGAAGGCATCACGGGCCGCATCTCGTTCAATGCGGACGGATCGTTGAAGAGCGGTCTGTCGACGCTCTATCAGGTGAAAAACGGCCAATGGGTTACGATCGTGACGAAGAGCGCGACTTGACCTGAGCGTTGACCTGAGCGATTCAGCACCGCGATGGCCGCGTGAGCCGCGCAGTGCGGCCGGCGTCCGGTCGCTGAAGCGGACGCCGGCGTGGTGATCGGCACACGGCGCCTTCGGGCGTCGTGTTTTCTTTTGGCGGAGTCCGTATGGCTTCGAAGGTCGTCATCGTAGGCGGCGGCGTGATCGGCAGCTCGATCGCGTATTTTCTGCGCTCGGCCGACGCGACGGTCGACGTGACCGTGATCGAGCGCGATCCGACCTATGCGCGCGCATCGTCGGCGCTATCGGCGGCGTCGATACGGCAGCAGTTTTCTACCGCGCTGTCGGTACAGATGTCGCTGTTCGGCATCGAGTTTCTGCGCTCGATCGGCGAGCGGCTCGCAATCGGTGAAGACAAACCGTCGATCGAATTGCATGAGGGCGG
>DATGHJ010000220.1:0-2625 GCA_035308085.1 Trinickia sp.
CGCTGCGTTGGCCGCCGAGGCCGTGCGTACGACGGCGTGGATGCCCGCGCCGCTCTCGACGCTGATCGTCACGCGCTGGATCGAGGACGGCACCGCGCACACGATCCTCGAAGCGCAGCGCACCGAGCTGCAGGCTCGCCAGGCAATCGCACGCGAATGGCTGCCGGCCGAGCTGCTGCACAGCGATCCCGCGTGCATGTTCGTCTGGCTGCGCGTGCCGCCGCCTTGGCGTTCGGACGATTACGCGGCGAATGCGCTTGCGCGCGGCGTCAATACGATGCCTGCGTCGGCGTTCGCGGTGGACCGCTCGACCGTCGAGCACGGCGTGCGGATCAACCTCGCCTGCGCGGCATCGCGCGAACAGTTGACGCGCGCGCTGCAGATCCTCGCGCACACGCTGCGCGACCGGCCGCGGGCGCTGTTTGGGACGATTTGAGGAGGGCGGCGCAGGTGCCAAGCGCCGCGATCGAGAGATGAAAGCGATCGGGGAGAGGGTAAGCGCGCCGGCGCGCTTACCGCGTGCGGCGCTGCTCCGGCTGCTGCGGCTGGCGCGGCGCCATGAAGAAGTTGCGCAGCCAGACGGCCATGCGCGAAAAGATATCGTCCGGTTCCTCGACGAAAATCTCGGGCTTCAAGAGCCGCAGGAACTCCATCATCTGCTGCGCTTCCTGCTTCTGGAACGAGCCGTGCGCAAGCCCGAGCTTCAACAGCCCGCGCAGCTCGCCGAGCTTCTCGCGCGCCGTGCTGCCGGTGCTCATCTCGCACGCGATCTTCGCCTCGTAGACCCGCTGCCGCAGCGATTCCGCCAGCCGCCACGCCGGCGTCTGCATCGATTCTTCCAGCGATTGGATATCTTGCGCGGCTGACTTGATCTGGGCCGCGAGCGGGTCGATCAGCATCTGTTCGCCGCCCGCCTCGTTGACGATCGCCGTCGCCCATTCGCGGCACGCCTTGGCGAGCTCGTCGGGCGTCCACTCGGAGCGCACCGCGAAGCCGAAGCCGAATTCGGTCGCCTGCCGCATCAGGATTGCGACGACGTCCGGAAACTCCTTGTCGAGCGTGCGCTTCGCCCACGCGTACTGGCCGCCTTGCAGCATCCGCTGCACGGCGTGCTCGGTCAGCGGCACCATGTTGTCGAGCAGCTTCGCGCGCAGGAAGTCCTCGAACGACGGCGTCGCGAATTGCGGATCGAGCTTCAGCGACACGCGCACGAACGCCTCGAAGTCCTTGCGCAGCGACGCGACGGTGTCGTCCTTCAGTGTTAGGGTGATTTGACCCATGTGATGTCCCGATGGCTCGTCGTGCGCGTCAGTCCTGCCGCTTTGCCGGCGCACCTCGGCTGTTTAACGGCTCACGCGGGCGGAACTTGAGAACAATCGGAAGATTGATTCAGTGCAACACGAAGCCTTGCCAAAGGAAGAAGACCGCAAGGCCGATCGCGATCGTCACGAGCGGCCGGCGCGTCGCGACGCAGACCGCGCACGACGCCAGCGCGCCGACGAGCTGCGGGTTGCGCCAGGTGAGCTCGGGGCTGCCGCCGTGCGGCGAGACCGCCATCGGCACGATGATCGCGGTCAGCACGGTCACTGGCACGAAACTGAGCGCGGTGCGCACGAGCGGCGGGAACGCGATCCGGTCGCCGAGCACGAACACCGCCGAGCGGATCACGTAGGTGATCAGCGCCATGCCTAGAATCAAGAGGACATAGCTCATTGCGTGACCCCCGCGGCGCGCGAGCGCACGAGGCCCGGGCGCGACAGCACGACCCCGACCGCGACGCCCGCGGCCACCGCCGCGAGCAGCCCGAGCTTGTAAGGCCACGCCTGGAACACGCAGGCGAGCATGCCCGCGGTCACGGCCGCCGCGACGAAGCGCACCGCGACGAGTTGCGGGATCACGATCGCGATGAACGTCGCGACCATCGCGAAATCGAGCCCGAGCGACTGCAGGCGCGGGAAGGCCGCGCCGAACAGCAGGCCGGCGAGCGTCCAGACCTGCCAGTTCAGGTACATCGCCATGCCCGCGCCGAGAAAGTAGTGCGGGCCGATCGCGCCGGGGGGCTTGTGCCGGTAGTGCGCGTAGGCGACGGCGAAGACTTCGTCGGTGAGCAGCGCGCCGAGCGTCCAGCGCCAGCGCGCGGGCAGGTGCGCGACATAGGGCGCGAGCGTCGCGCTGTACAGGACGTGCCGCAGGTTGACGATCAGCGTCGTCGCCAGGACGACCGCGAAACTCGCGTGGCTCGCAATGAGGCCCAGCGCGATGAATTGGGCCGAGCCGGCGAATACCGCCAGCGACATGAGCTGGCCGTGCCAGACGTGGAGCGGGCCGGATGTGACGAGCGTGCCGAAAATGACGCCGAACGGCGCCGCGCCGACCATCATCGGGATGATGTCGCGGGCGCCGTCTGCGAATTCGTTCAGGGGGCGGGGTGCGTTCAAGATCTTCTCCATAGGTCTCCGAGATTAGCCGGGTGACCTTGGCGGGTCTTGTACATTCTTGCGCTGTCCGCAGCGCTTGCCGCTCGCGTGGTTACGGCCGGTTTTGCTTGCCCCTGCAAGTGCCGATGTGGGCGCCGTTGCGGCCGGCGTCACTGCGACTGCCAGCGCCCGGGCGGGACGCCGAACA
>DATGHJ010000221.1:0-3408 GCA_035308085.1 Trinickia sp.
TACTTGAGCGCGGCACCCGGGCCGGTTTTGTCGACTTCACAGCTGGCGTTCGCCGGCGTGTCGTCGCTGGTCCTTTATTGCGTCTTCGTATTCGTCCAGACGATTCGCCACCGCGATTATTTCCTGGCGGACGCGCAGGCCGAGGATGAATCCGTTCATGCCGATCCGCCCAGCATGCGCACCACGCTCATCAGCTCCGCGTTTCTGCTCGTTGCCCTTGTCGCCGTCGTGCTGCTCGCCAAGCTGCTGTCGCCGGCGGTCGAGCGCGCGGTGCACGCAGCGGGAGCGCCGGAGGCCGTCGTCGGTATCGTGATCGCTGCGCTCGTGCTGCTGCCCGAAGGGCTCGCGGCGGTGAGCCAGGCCCGCGCAAACCGCCTGCAGACGAGCCTCAACCTGGCGCTCGGTTCGGCGCTCGCCAGTATCGGCCTGACGATTCCGACTGTTGCGGTGGTGTTCATCTGGACCGGGCGGGCGCTGACGCTCGGCATAGGCGGGATGGAGACGGTGCTGCTGGCGTTGACGCTGCTTGTCGGCACGCTAACGCTTGCCACGGGCCGCACGACCATTCTGCAAGGGGCCGTGCATCTATCGCTGTTCGCCGCGTATCTGTTCTTGTCGATTACGCATTGAGCAACACGCCGGCGTTGCCGCGAGCGCCTCGACGCGCATCATGCACTTAGCGGCTAAGCGGCAAATCGGCGTCGTTCTGATTTTGCAGCTGCTGAACCTGGCGTTGCAGGTCGCGCAGTTTCGCCTGCGCCTGGGACTTCTCCGCTTGCAGCGCGGCGGCTTCGCCGCGCGCCTGGCGTTGCTGCTCCGAGACCTGCTCTTGCTGGGCGCGGGCGATATCGATGTCGGCCTGCAGGCGTTTCGCGCGGTCATTCTGCAGCGCGATGGTGCGATCGAGGAGTGCGTTCTGCGCCTGCAACTCAGTCCGACGAATTTCGACTTCGGACAGTTGAGCAGTCTGTTGCACGAACGCTGCGTAGATCGCTTCCGCGCGCGTGCGATCCCGCGACTGAATCACGCGCCAAAAGTGCTTATCCTGAAAGAGCGCGATGTAGTACGTCATTTCGCGCGCGTGCAAGAAAAGGCTCGCACCGTAGGTGCCGTTGTAGGTGGTGCGCAATTCGCTCAGCTGGCCGTCGCGGATCAATTGCATCAGCTGGGCGACGTTGCCTTGCGCATTGTTGTCGCCCGCTGGCGCGGCTTGCTGCGCCGCCGGCCCGGCCTTCCCGTCCAGCGTGTCGAGCGCCGGGCGCTCGCCCGCCACCGGCGCCGCTTCTTCCTGATCCGCATCCTGCGCCGATGCGGTGCCCGCCAGCATCGTCGCGCAGGCAAGCGCCGCCAGCACCGCGCTTCGGATCTTCATAGACTGCTTCATGCCCCAGTGCTCCATGCGATTTCATTGACGGCCGAATTATCTCCCGGCGTTGTCGATTTCAATCTCATATTGCAGGGCCTTGCACAAGGCCGGAAGGATGAGACGCGACGGCCCGCGTCATCTCGCGCGAGCGCGCCCGGGCTCAATCGTCCCGGTGCTTTGCGATCCACTCGCTGAATAACGCCACTTTCTGCTGATGCGCGACGCTGTCGGGGTACACGAAGTAGTAGCGCAAGCCTGTCTCCACGAGCGTGTCGAACGGCATGACGAGCCGCTGGGCCGCGACGTCTTCGCTCACCAGCGTCCAGTCGCTGATCGCGACGCCGAAGCCCTGCATCGCCGCGTTGGTCGCCATGTCGAGCGTTTCGAAGCTCGGGCCAAGGCTCACATTCACGTCGTGCGCCCCGACATGATCGAGCCACAGCTTCCAGTCGCGATGATCGCGCGTCGGATGCAGCAGCGTGTGCTGCACGAGTTCCGCCGCTGACGCGAGCGGCTTGTCTCTGAGCAATTCCGGCGCGCAGACCGGCGTGAGCCGCTCGTCGAACAGCGTTATGGCGTGCACGTCGACGCCCGGCGAGGACCCGTAGATGATCGCCGCGTCAAAGGGCTCGACCTGAAAATCGACGTCGTGTTGCGAGGAGGTCGTTATCTGCAACTGCAGATCGGGGTGTTCGGCCTGAAAGCGCATGATCTTAGGCAGCATCCAGCGCATCACGCAGGTCGGCACTTTCAACGCGAGGTCGGTACGCTGGCGCGTGAGGCGCAGCGATATTTCCTCGATGCGCGCGAAGCTCTCCTTGACCGCGGGGAGCAGAAGCTCGCCCTCGGCCGTCAGCGTGAGCCCCTTCGCGTGGCGCTTGAACAGCGGGAATTGATAGTAGTCCTCGAGCGCGAGAATCTGCCGGCTGACCGCCCCTTGCGTCAGGCAAAGATGCTCGGCCGCGCGCGTGAAGCTGCGGTGGCGCGCCACCGTTTCGAAGATCTGGAGAGCGTTGAGCGGCGGCAGTTTGCGCATGGCATCAATTCAGGGATCGGCATTGGAAAAACTCACGCTGCACTAGCCCGAGCATCACGCGACCAGACCTCGCGCAACCCGGCAAGCCGCCAGATCCCACGCCGCGCAGCCGACGCTCTTGAACACCGCGGGCGCGAGCGCGCGGGCCGTCCCGGTGTCGCTCAACACCGACGCGAGCGTCGTCACGCGCGCCCAGTCCACGCCGGCCTGAATGAAGTCGCCGGCCTCGTGCTGCGCGCCGGCGAGATCGTCGACCAGCAGCGTGCTGCCGAGCACCGTCCGTGCGCCGATCTCGACCGCATCGGGCGTGAATGCGCCGACACCGACCACCAGCCGTTCGCGCCGCGGCGCCTCGTCGTAGACGGCAACCTTGCTCGTCGTGAGCGTCACGACGACGTCGACCGACTCCGGTATCTCGACACCATCGATCGGTTCCAGGTTCGGCACCGCCGCGCCGTAAGCGGCACAGAACGCCTGCGCACTCGCATACGAGCTGCCGCGCACGCGCACTCTCGAGCGCGGGAACACTTCGCTCAAAGCCCGCGCGTGATGGACCGATTGCGTCCCGGCGCCGATCAGCAGCACGTCGCGCGGCGCGTCAGGCATCAACGTTCGTACCGCGAGCATCGTGACCGCCGCCGTGCGGCGGCCGGTCACCGTCGGGCCGTCGAGCGCGAAAAGCGCTTCCCCCGTATCGGGATCGCATGCCGTCACTTGTCCGTGAATAGTCGGCAGCACACGTTCCCGATTGCGCGGGCACACGGTCACCAGCTTGTGGATCGCCAGATCGCCGGCGGTCGCCGGCATGGACAGCATCACGCCGCCGTCGTTGAGCGGCACGACAAGACGCGCCGGACTCGCAATCGCGCCTTGCGCGTATTCAACGCACGCTGATTGCAAGGCGTCGACGAGCTTGGGAAAAGGTGTCAGGCGCGCGGTGTCGTCCGCGTCGAAAATCTTCATCGTGGTCATCGTTTTTGGGCTCGCCCCATGGAAGTCCGCGGGC
>DATGHJ010000222.1:0-7448 GCA_035308085.1 Trinickia sp.
CTCGCCGGTGCGATTTGCTTGTCGCTCTTGATGCCGAAGTAGTTCGCGCATCCGCTGAGGGCTGTCGCCGCGACCGCCGCGGCGAGCGCCCCCCGGCACGACAGCGCGCGGACCGACGGAGAAAGAGATTTCATCGCTCGACTCTTGGAATGGAGTGTGATCATGGACCCTGCAACTATTTTTTTGTGTGTTCGGAGGCGAATTGGCTTTACTGCCGCGTGCTCAATTCGTTTGATCCCCGTTATTGACGAGAACGCGCCGCAGCATGCTCTTCAGGAACCCGACCTCTTCGGGCGTGAAGCCCGCGAGCAGTTTGTCGAGCACGCTCGTAAATATCTCCGGCATGCGGGCGGCGAGTTCGTAGCCTTCCGGCGTCAAGGCGAGCCGCACCACCCGGCGATCCTCGCTGCTGCGCACGCGCGTGAGCAGGCCGCGCTTTTCCAGCCGGTCGATCAGGCGCGTGACGGCGCTGGCGTCGATCCCGTAGTCGCGGGCCAGATCCGCTGCGACGAGGCATCGGCCGCTTGCGACCATGAACAGGATGCTGGCCTGGGTGCTCGTGATACCCAGCTCCGCCATCGTGCGTTGCGTGACCATGTTCGACATGACCGACTTCACGCGTGCGATCAGGTAGCCGACGCTCTCGCCCATCTGATATTCGCTCAGTTCCTTGGGCAGCGCGGGGGTGGGTTCCGTCATCATTCTCGTGCGATTGCAATTATTGACTAGGCAGGAGTATAGGTGCGGTTAGTTGACGCGACAAGCGTTATTACACCCCAGGAAAGAGTCTTTTGTATTAAGCGCCTACTGTCAGTATGGAGAATGTCGGCCCGGTTCTACGTGCTGGCGCTTTGGGTTTTTTCGGCTGCGTCGATTCGGCGCGACGTGCGGAGGTGAAAGGTGTGCTAATTCGGCGTCACTCGCGCGTGCTATAATTTTTGGCTACCCAAAGTGCAACCCAAGCCGGCCGGCGTAATAGGTGTGAGAGAGGTGCGAGAGCAGGCGTAATAGCCGGCGTAATAGCCCTCAAGCGCACCTAGCCCTCAAGCGCACCTCGAGCCGCTTTCGGCGCACTCAACGTGTTTCACATTTCGCGCAAATTCCTTGCGTTTCCAGGTTCCTATGACCCGCGCTCTTCGCAATATCGCCATCATTGCCCACGTCGACCACGGCAAGACCACGCTCGTCGACCAACTGCTTCGCCAGTCGGGCACGTTCCGAGAGAACCAGCAGATCGCCGAGCGCGTGATGGACTCGAACGACATCGAAAAAGAGCGCGGCATCACGATTCTCGCGAAGAATTGCGCGGTCGAATACGAAGGCACGCACATCAATATCGTCGACACCCCGGGCCACGCCGACTTCGGCGGTGAAGTGGAACGCGTGCTGTCGATGGTCGACTCGGTGCTGCTGCTCGTCGACGCCGTGGAAGGCCCGATGCCGCAAACGCGCTTCGTCACGAAGAAGGCGCTCGCGCTGGGCTTGAAGCCGATCGTCGTCGTCAACAAGATCGACCGCCCGGGCGCCCGCATCGACTGGGTGATCAATCAGACGTTCGACCTCTTCGACAAGCTCGGCGCGACCGAGGAGCAGCTCGACTTCCCGGTGGTGTACGCATCGGGCCTGAACGGCTATGCGTCGCTCGAGCCGAGCGCACGCGAAGGCGACATGCGCCCGCTGTTCGAGGCGATCCTCGAACACGTGCCGGTGCGTCCGTCCGATCCGGAGGCGCCGCTGCAGCTGCAGATCACGTCGCTCGACTATTCGACCTACGTCGGCCGGATCGGCGTCGGCCGCATCGCGCGGGGGCGCATCAAGCCCGGCCAGCAAGTGGCGCTGCGCTTCGGTCCGGAAGGTGAAATCCTCAATCGCAAGATCAATCAGGTGCTGTCGTTCAAGGGTCTGGAACGCGTGCAGGTGGACGAGGCGCAAGCCGGGGACATCGTGCTCATCAACGGCATCGAGGAAATCGGCATCGGCGCGACGATTTGCGCGGTCGATACGCCCGAGGCGCTGCCGATGATCACCGTCGACGAGCCGACGCTCACGATGAACTTCCTCGTGAACTCGTCGCCGCTCGCCGGCAAGGAAGGCAAGTTCGTCACGAGCCGCCAGATCCGCGACCGTCTGATGAAAGAGCTGAACCACAACGTCGCGCTGCGCGTGCGCGATACTGGTGACGAAACCGTGTTCGAGGTGTCGGGCCGCGGTGAGCTGCACCTGACGATCCTGGTCGAAAACATGCGCCGCGAGGGCTACGAGCTGGCCGTGTCGCGCCCGCGCGTGGTGCTGCACGAAGTGGACGGCGTGAAGCACGAGCCGTACGAGCTCTTGACGGTCGACGTCGAAGACGGCCACCAGGGCGGCGTCATGGAAGAGCTGGGCCGCCGCAAGGGCGAAATGCTCGACATGGCGTCCGACGGCCGCGGCCGCACGCGTCTCGAATACCGCATCCCGGCGCGGGGCCTGATCGGCTTCCAGGGTGAGTTCATGACGCTCACGCGCGGCACGGGCCTGATGAGTCACGTGTTCGACGAGTACGCGCCGCTCAAGGAAGGCTCGCTCGGCGAGCGCCGCAACGGCGTGTTGATCTCGCAGGACGACGGCGCCGCCGTGGCTTACGCGCTGTGGAAGCTGCAGGACCGCGGCCGCATGTTCGTGAAGCCGGGCGACGCGCTCTATGAAGGCATGATCATCGGCATCCACAGCCGCGACAACGACCTCGTCGTGAACCCGATCAAGGGCAAGCAGCTGACGAACGTGCGCGCGTCGGGCACCGACGAGGCCGTGCGCCTCGTGCCGCCGATCCAGATGTCGCTCGAGTACGCGGTCGAATTCATCGACGACGACGAGCTCGTCGAAGTGACGCCGCAGTCGATTCGCCTGCGCAAGCGTCACCTGAAGGAGCACGAGCGCCGCCGCGCGAGCCGCGAAGCCGCAGTCGATTAATTGCTTCACGACTAAGCGCCGCGCGAAGCGAGCGCGTATAGCTCTAGCAAAAAGCCGCTGTCCAGCGGCTTTTTGTCTTCTTGCATAGCGTTTGCGGAATCCTGTATATGCGTTCTGTGCTATGCTCCCGTTGCTAGTTTTAGGTCCTTCCAAGCAAGACTTGATTCGCGCAATCCGCTAAACGGTCAGGCCGTGTCGCGGAAGGTTGAGTAACCCGCTATTTCTCGAGAAACTCGAAGAAAGGTGAGCGTAAACATGATGAAGCAATTTCAGCTGAACTCGTATCTGTTCGGCGGCAACGCTCCGTACGTCGAAGAACTGTACGAGCAATATCTCGACAATCCGGCGTCAGTGCCCGAGAACTGGCGCGAGTATTTCGATGCGCTGCAGAACGCGCCCGCATCGGATGGCACCACCGCCAGCGATGTGGCTCATGGCCCGATCGTCGAGTCGTTCGCCCAGCGCGCCAAAGCCAATGCGTTCATTCCGCGCGAAGCGGAAGCCGGCGAAAACCTCGCCACGGCACGCAAGCAGGTCCACGTCCAGACCCTCATCAGCGCCTATCGCTTCCTCGGCTCGCAATGGGCCAATCTCGATCCCCTGAAGCGCCGCGAGCGACCCGCGATCCCCGAACTCGAACCTGCGTTCTACGACTTCACCGAAGCCGACATGGACCAGACGTTCAGCGCGAGCAACCTGTACTTCGGGTTCGAGCAAGCGACGCTGCGCGACATCGTCAAGGCGCTGCGCGACACGTACTGCGGCACGATCGGCGCCGAGTACATGTACATCAGCGATCCGGAGCAGAAGCGCTGGTGGCAGGAGCGGCTCGAATCGATCCGCGCCACGCCGAGCTTCTCGGCTGACAAGAAGAAGCACATCCTGAACCGCTTGACGGCCGCCGAAGGCCTCGAGCGCTACCTGCACACCAAGTACGTCGGCCAGAAGCGCTTCTCGCTCGAAGGCGGCGAGAGCTTCATCGCGTCGATGGACGAAGTTGTCCGCCACTCGGGCTCGAAGGGCGTGCAGGAAATCGTCATCGGCATGGCCCACCGCGGCCGCCTGAATGTGCTCGTCAATACGCTCGGCAAGATGCCGGCTGACCTCTTCGCCGAATTCGAAGGCAAGCACGTCGACGACCTGCCGGCTGGCGACGTGAAGTACCACAAGGGTTTCTCGTCGGACGTTTCGACCGAAGGCGGCCCGGTGCACCTGTCGCTCGCGTTCAACCCGTCGCACCTCGAAATCGTCAACCCGGTAGTCGAAGGTTCGGCGAAGGCGCGGATGGATCGCCGCGGCGACGAAGACGGCCTGCAGGTGCTGCCGGTGCAGATCCACGGCGACGCGGCCTTCGCGGGCCAGGGCGTCGTGATGGAAACGCTGAACCTCGCGCAGACGCGCGGTTACGGCACGCACGGTACGCTGCACTTCGTCATCAACAACCAGATCGGCTTCACGACGTCGGACCCGCGCGACGCGCGCTCGACGCTGTACTGCTCGGACGTCGTCAAGATGATCGAAGCGCCGGTGCTGCACGTGAACGGCGACGATCCGGAAGCGGTCGTGCTGGCGACGCAGATCGCAATCGATTACCGGATGCAGTTCCACAAGGATGTCGTGATCGACATCATCTGCTTCCGCAAGCTCGGCCACAACGAGCAGGACACGCCGGCGGTCACGCAGCCGCTGATGTACAAGACCATCGCGAAGCACCCGGGCACGCGCGCGTTGTACGCTGAGAAGCTCGTGCAGCAGGGCGTGATCGGCGCGGAAGATCCGGACAAATACGTCAAGGCCTTCCGTACCGCGATGGACGAAGGCCACCATACGGTCGATCCGGTGCTTTCGAACTACAAGAGCAAGTACGCGGTGGACTGGGTGCCGTTCCTGAACCGCAAGTGGACTGATTCGGCCGATACGGCCGTCCCGCTCGCGGAACTGAAGCGCCTCGGCGAGCGCATCACGACGGTTCCCGACAACTTCAAGGTCCACCCGCTCGTCGAGCGCGTGATCAACGACCGCCGCGCGATGGCGCGTGGCGATGCGCCGCTCGATTGGGGCATGGGCGAGCACCTCGCGTTCGCGTCGCTCGTCGCTTCGGGCTACCCGGTGCGCCTGACCGGCCAGGACTCGGGCCGCGGCACGTTCACGCACCGTCACGCGGTGCTGCACGACCAGAACCGCGAGCGCTGGAACGACGGCACGTACATTCCGCTGCAGAACATCGCGGAAGGCCAGGCGAAGTTCACGGTGATCGACTCGGTGCTGTCCGAAGAAGCGGTGCTCGGCTTCGAGTACGGCTACTCGACGGCTGAACCGAACACGTTCGTCGCGTGGGAGGCGCAGTTCGGCGACTTCGTGAACGGCGCGCAGGTCGTGATCGACCAGTTCATCTCGTCGGGCGAAGTGAAGTGGGGCCGCCAGTCGGGTCTTACGATGCTCCTGCCGCACGGCTACGAAGGCCAAGGTCCGGAGCACTCGTCGACGCGTATCGAGCGTTTCCTGCAGCTTTGCGCGGACCACAACATGCAAGTGGTCCAGCCGACCACGCCGGCGCAGATCTTCCACCTGCTGCGCCGCCAGATGATCCGCTTGTTCCGCAAGCCGCTGATCGTCGCGACGCCGAAGTCGCTGCTGCGTCACAAGGAAGCCGTGTCGGATCTGTCGGAACTCGCGAAGGGTTCGTTCCAGCCGGTGATCGGCGAAACGGATGCCTCGATCGAAGCGAAGAAGGTCAAGCGCGTGCTCGCCTGCTCGGGCCGTGTGTACTACGACCTCGTCGCGCATCGCCGCGAATCGAAGTCGAACGACGTCGCGATCATCCGTATCGAGCAGCTGTACCCGTTCGCGCACAAACAGTTCGAGACGGAAATGAAGAAGTACGAGCACGCAACCGAAGTGGTCTGGGTGCAGGACGAGCCGCAAAACCAAGGCCCGTGGTTCTACGTCGAACACCACCTGAGGGAAGGCATGAAGGAAGGACAGAAGCTCGCGTACAGCGGCCGTCCGGCTTCGGCTTCTCCAGCAGTCGGTTACTACGCGAAGCACTATGAGCAGCAAAAGGCATTGGTCGAAGGCGCGTTTGGCCGCTTGAAGAGCGCATCGATCGCTAAATAAACGAAACGCAGCGAACCGGGAAGGCGCTTGAGCGCTTTCCCGTTCAAGCACGAGGTCGTTCGCGCCGTTATCGAGAATCGGCGTCCCGACGAACCCGGGCCACGTTCGCGCTCACCCAGATACGAGTTCAGGAAAATCACATGGCTATCGTAGAAGTCAAGGTTCCCCAGCTGTCCGAGTCGGTCTCGGAAGCCACCATGCTCCAGTGGAAAAAGCAGCCGGGCGAGGCTGTCGCGCAAGACGAAATCTTGATCGAGATCGAAACCGACAAGGTCGTGCTCGAAGTGCCGGCTCCGTCGGCAGGCGTGCTCGCGCAAGTCATCAAGCATGATGGCGATATCGTCGGCGCTGAAGAAGTCATCGCGAAGATCGACACCGAAGCGAAGGCGGGTGCGACGACCGCCGCCGCCACCGCAGCTCCCGCAGCCGCTGCGGCAGCAGGCACGACCGAAGTGCAGCCGGCGCCGGCCGCGGCACCGGCAGCTGCCGCGACGGCTTCGAGCACCACCGCTTCGCCCGCCGCGAACAAGCTGATGGCCGAGAAGAACCTCTCCGCCGATCAACTGCAAGGCACGGGCCGCGACGGCCGCATCACGAAGGGCGACGTGCTCGCCACAGGCGCCGCTGCGCCGGCGCCGGCCGCCAAGGCTCCGGCCGCCGCGCCCGCGAAGGCTGCGCGCCCGGCGCTGCAGGACGTGAAGGCCCCGGCGTCCGCCGACACGTGGCTCCACAATCGTCCGGAACAGCGCGTGCCGATGTCGCGTTTGCGGGCGCGTATCGCCGAGCGTCTGCTCGAGTCGCAGCAGACCAACGCCATCCTCACGACGTTCAACGAAGTGAACATGGCCCCGGTCATGGACCTGCGCAACAAGTACAAGGACAAGTTCGAGAAGGAACATGGCGTGAAGCTCGGCTTCATGTCGTTCTTCGTCAAGGCCTGTATCGAGGCGCTGAAGAAATTTCCAGTGGTCAACGCCTCGGTGGACGGCGGCGACATCATCTACCACGAGTACTACGACATCGGCGTCGCAGTCTCCACCGACCGCGGGCTGGTCGTGCCGATCGTGCGCGACGCCGATGGCAAGAGCTTTGCGCAGATCGAGAAAGAAGTGGCCGACTACGCGCGCAAGGCTCGCGACGGCACGATCGCCATCGGCGATCTGACCGGCGGCACCTTCACCATCACCAACGGCGGGGTGTTTGGCTCGCTCATGTCGACGCCGATCGTGAACGCACCGCAGAGCGCCATCCTCGGGATGCACAAGATTCAGGAGCGCCCCATGGTCGTAGACGGCCAGATCGCCGCGCGGCCGATGATGTATCTCGCGGTGACCTACGATCACCGCATCATCGATGGGCGCGACGCCGTGCAGTTCCTGGTC
>DATGHJ010000223.1:0-8517 GCA_035308085.1 Trinickia sp.
CTCGAAGCGCGCCTCGGCACGAGTACACTCAATGAAACGTACCAGCTTCTCGATCGCCTGATTGCTGCACTGCCGCGCGGCGACGGCGAGGAAACGTCCGCGGCTGCCGAGCCTCGCCGCCCGCGCTCCCGCGCGGCGCGCACACCGGCCTGACCGACGAGGGAGCTAAGGACGTGCGGGCTACTTCTCGAGAGCCGGCTGCAGCACGGAACTCCGCCTGTGCCGGGTGCGCAACAGCGTCGCCGCATCAATTTAATGCATAAGTTAACTATATGTGTTTTGCGAACCCCTATAGAAAACCCTAACAATTTTTTGACGATGTATCACCGCATTTTTCCGGGAGACAGCTCATGCATTTCCTGCTGATGTACGAGGTCGCAGCCGATTATCTGGAACGTCGCGGTCAATATCGTGCGGAACACCTCGAGCTCGCTTGGCAGGCCGTGGAACGCGGCGAGCTGCTGCTGGCCGGGGCGCTGGCCGATCCGGTAGACGGTGCGGTTTTGCTGTTCGAAGGGGAATCGGCCGAGGTTGCTGAAGCGTTCGCGGCTCGCGATCCGTACGTCCGTAACGGGCTGGTGACGAGCTGGAAAGTGCGGCCGTGGACTACCGTGGTCGGCGAGCGCGCGGCGACGCCGGTGCGCTAGCGGATCAAAGCCACCCTGACTTCCGGAAGCGCCACCAAAGCAGCACATCGACGCCCAGCATCACCGCCAAGCACGAGGGATAGCCGTACTTCCAGCTCAGCTCGGGGATGCTATGAAAGTTCATCCCGTAGATGCCGGCGATCATCGTCGGCACCGCGAACAACGCGGCGAACGCACCGAGGCGCTTCGTGACCTCGCCCTCGGCGAGCGAGATCATGCCGAGGTTGACCTGGATCGCGGTGACGAGCATCTCGCGCCGTCCGTCGATCGTTTTGACGATGCGCTGCAGATGGTCGTACACGTCGCGGAAATAATGCTGCATCCCTTCGCACAAGCGCGGAATGCGCCCGCCGACCAGCTTCGAAAGCGGCTCGAGGAGCGGCGCCACATGGTTGTGCAGGAGCACGAGGCGGCGCTTCAGCCGGTACAGATCTTCGATCAGCGCGCGCGATTCGCGCAGGCTCAGCTTGCCGAAGATACGGTCCTCGATGGCATCGAGTTCCGCGCCGAGTGTTTCCAGGATCGGAAAGTAGCGGTCGACCACGGCATCCGTCAGCGCGTAGAGCACGAACGCCGCGCCCTCTTTCAACAAGTGAGGCTCGCGCTCGCAACGCGCGCGCACGTCGGCGAACCCTTCCTTGCAGCGGTTTCGCACCGAGAGCACATAGTTCTCGCCGACAAACACATTGAGTTCGCCGACCGTCAATTCGTCGTCTTCCCAATCGAGCGTATGCAGCACCGCGAACAATGAATCGCCGTATTCGTCGACTTTCGGACGCTGGTGGCCGTGACGCGCATCCTCGATCGCGAGTTCGTGCAAATCGAACTGCCGCTGCATTTGCGCGAGTTCTTCGGGCTCCGGATCTTGCAGCGCGACCCAGACGAAGCATTCCGGCCGCGACACGTAGCTGCCGATATCGGCGATATCGATGTCGGCGAGTTTTCGGCCATCCTGGTAAGCGGCGCAGTTGATCAGCATGTTGGTTAGCTTTGGTTTGAGAGTGTCACGGCGCTCACGGCGCTCGCGGCGCGAGGCGCCGGATCAGCGCGGCGTGGCTCGGGTGCGCGGCGGCCAGCGCGCCGGCGTCGGCCAGCTCGAACTCGCTGAACTCGAACCCGGGCGCCACCGTGCAGCCGGCGAGCGCGAAGCCGGCCGCCTCCGCCTGATCCTCGAGAGCGGGACACTCCGCAGCAAACCAGCAGCCGGCCGGCACGACGGCCTGAAAAACCGCGTCGCCGCGAAGCAGTCCGTTGCCAAGGCGGTGCGTGACGAGTCGCCCGGCGGCATCGAGCACGTGCACATCGAGCGGGTCGCCCGCGTAGAAATGCCAGACCTCGTCCGAGCGGATGCGGTGCCACGCCGAATACGCGCCGTCGCAGAGCATGTAGTAGATGCAGGTCGACGCCGAACGCGAAGCCTCGCTAGTCACGATGCGCTGCCCGTCGTCCATGTTCGTGACCCTCGCGACGCGTGCGGGATCGCGATGCGTCTCGCGGTAATGGCCGCCTTCGGGATGCGGGAGCAGTCCGAAACGCTCGATGAGCTGATGTTTTGCGTGGCTGGCTGAGATCATCGGATGACCCTCCTCGAAGATAGGCGTTCGCACGGCAAGCGGCCGCATGTTAGCGCAAAGGCGCCGCGAGTCGCATTCAAACGCACTCCGACTCGTCAGAATGACCGATCGCGCCCGCACCGAACTTCGCCGCGGCGACCGCTTGCTAATGCGGCACGCGCCGCAAGCCGATGCGATGGTCCTTGTCGAACGCCACGCTCGCGACGTTCGTAAAGCGGGTATCGACGGTAAAGCGAATCTCGATCACCGGATCGAACTGGGTCGACACCGCGAGCCGGTGCGCGCCCGGGCTCAGATAAAACACGACATGCTCACCGTTCTGCAGATTGGTGACTTGTACGCCGTCGACGTAAACGAGCGCGTCGCGAAACCGCACGATCACGTTATCGGTGCGCTCGCGGCGCACGTCGACGGCGACTTTGTCGGCAGCCGGCTGCGTGAGATCCGGTTTGAGGATGCGTTCGGCCGGCACCTGCCGGAATGCGACGGGCGCCGCCGGCGTCGCCTCACAGCCGGCCAAGAGCGCCGTAATGGAAACCGAAGCGGCGAAGAGTGCCGCCGCGATCGCACCCGCCATGCCCGGACGCAGCGCCGTCCTCGCCTTCTTTGCCGTTAGCCTGCGCATGCCGCCCCCGTCGTTCGCGTCGAATGCGAGAGAGTGTAGCGACTCCCCGTGCGCGCGTGCGTCCGTCTGCGCGCACAGACCGCCTGAACCTTTCCCTATTGCGCGGTCAGACGATCTTGATCATGATCGAACGTGACCCCATCAAGGAGAACGCCATGTGGTATTTCGCCTGGATACTCGGCATCGGCGTCGCACTCGGCTTCGGCATCATCAACGTGATGTGGCTCGATGCGAACGATACCTTCGTACACGATGCCGCTGAAGGCGCCGATGTTCAGGCAAGCGACTCCAAGGACAAGCATTCGTGACCTATCTGGTTTTCCTTTGCGGCCACGCCGGCACGGGCAAGACGACGATCGCCAAGCGTCTGATCGGGCCGCTGATGCGCGCAACGGGCAGCGCGTTCTGCTTGCTCGATAAAGACACGCTCTACGGCCACTACAGCGCCGCCGCGATGCAGGCACTGACGGGCGACGCGAATGACCGCGACAGCCCGCTCTTTCTCCAGCATCTGCGCGACCCCGAGTACCGGGGTCTCATCGACACTGCACGCGAGAATCTCGAACTCGGCATCAGCGCGGTCGTGATCGGACCGCTTTCACGCGAGATTCGCGACCGCCGGCTCTTCGACTGTCAATGGCTGGGCGTTGCGGACGACGTCGTGATCCGCATCGTCTGGGTGCTCACGTCCGAAGAGACCGCGCATGCGCGCATCGTCGCGCGCGCCAATCCGAACGACGCGTACAAGCTCGCGCATTGGGACGAATACCGGCAGCGCCGCTTCGTGCCGAGCGGCGCGGCGCGCGAAGGGCTCATCATGTTCGACAACACCGCGCCGAGCACGGCCGATTTCGATGCGCTGCTGCGCGCGATCGTGCAGACGCCATCGCCGGCGGCGACGATGATGCCGCCTGGCCCCACGTAAGGCCGCCACCCACTCCCCCCGTTCCCGTTACGCCACGGCAAGCTGCAAAAGCCTCGGCTTGAAAACGCAACGGCCACGTACTCAATAACGAGTACGTGGCCGCTTTCTTCTTTTTGCGGCGCGCGGTTCCGGCCCTTCAGCCGAACCCGACGCGCTCGCTTCTCTCAGATAGCACCACCATGCGGCCTCTCGGGCTGCCCTTTTCAAACGGCCATCGTCAAGCCGCTTCCGCCTCGAGTGTCGCGCCCTCATGGAGCGTGCTGGCGCCGTCGTACAGCTTGCCGAAGCGATTGCCGAGGAAGTCGGCGAGCGACACTTGCTCCTGGCGCACGAAACCGCTTTGCGGCAGCTTCTTTTCGCGGAACAAGTCGAGCACCGCGCACATCGCGCCCGCCGTGGTGATCTGAATCGCGCTCATCGGCACGCCGCAAACGGTCTTCGCGAAGATCTTGCGCGTGAATACGTCCTGCACGAGCTGCCCGTCGCGCATGCCCGTCACGGTGACGAAGATCAGCACGACGTCTTGCGCGGTCGACGGCACCGAGCGGCGCATGATCGACTTGAGCGTGTCGCGTTCGCTCGCGAGGCGCAGCTCTTCGAGCAGGAACTGGATCAGCGCGCGATGGCCCGGATAGCGGACCGACTTGTAGTCGAGCGACTCGACGCGGCCCGAGAGCGTCTCGCACAGCGTGCCGAGACCGCCCGACGTATTGAACGCTTCGTACTCGATGCCGTCGAGCGAGAAGTGTTCGAGCCCTTCGAGCGGCTGTACCCATTGCGTGCGGCCGTCGCGGATCGCCTCGCACGGCTGGCAGTATTCGTTGATGAGGCCGTCGACGCTCCAGGTCAGGTTGTACTTGAGCGCGTTGGTCGGAAACTCGGGCAGCGCGCCGACGCGCATCTTCACTTCGCGGATCTCCGAGAAGCGGTTCGCGAGCTCGTGCGCGGCGATGCCGATGAAGCCCGGTGCGAGGCCGCACTGCGGCATGAACGCGTGCGTCGCGCCGTCGGCGAGGCTGCGGATCGCGTTGGTCGCGCGCACGTCTTCGGTCAGATCGAAATAGTGAACGCCCGCGGCCTTCGCTGCGGCCGCCACGTTGACGGCAAGGTAGTACGGCAGCGCGTTGACGAGCGCGTCGAAGCCCTGGACCGCGTTCTGAAGCGCGTTTGCATCGCCCGAGTCGATGCGTTCGGTGGGAATGCCTTGAGCAGACAGCTTGGCAAGCGCCTGCGGATCGCGATCGAATGCGACGACTTCGTAGTCGCCCGTCTCCCGAAGCATGTGAGCAATGGTGTGGCCGATCAAACCGGCACCGACGATGGCAACTTTCATGCGCTTCTCCTGATTGTTCTGTGTGTCGTGGATGGTTTCCGCCGCCCGCGACTCAAGGCGGCGGGTGAAAACTCTGCACACAGTGTAGGGATGCGCAAAAACAGTTTATAGACGCAAAATGCTGCGCTCTGACTACGAACTTCGTCGGAATGACGACGAAGTTCGTCATTCCGACGAGAATGCATAAAAATTGTGCAAACGCGGACGGTGGGGCGAGATCGTGCCGGGGCGCGAAACCCCTAGCCGCCGATCATTCCGCGGTCGATCTTGCGCGCCAGGATGATCGACGTCGTCGTGCGCTCGACGCCTTCGAGTCCGCCGATCTGATCGAGCAAGTCGTTGAGGCGGTCGGGCGAATCGGCGCGCAGCCAGGCGACGTAGTCGAACTCGCCGCTGACCGCACACAGCAGCTGCACCTCCGGCATCTTCGAGAGGCGCTTCAACACATCGGGCCCGAACTTCGGCGCGAGGATGATGCCGACGTACGCGTAGATGCTCGCATCGAGCACGTCCTGGCCGAGCCGCACGCTGTAGCCCGCGATCACGTTCGTGCGCTCGAGCCGCTCGATGCGCGCGATCACGGTGGTCCGCGCGACGCCCAACTGGCGCGCGAGATTCGCGACGCTTTCGCGTGCGTTGGCCTGGAGCAAGGCAACCAGGTTGCGGTCGAGTTCGTCGAGTTGGTCAAGGCGCGGAGGTCTCATCGATAGTCAAGCCGGGCTGGTAGTGGCGAGAAGCGGATTATCGCCCGACCTACGCCCCCGCGGCGGCCGTGCGTGCGCGCCGCGCTTCGTACGCCTTCACGTGGTTGTACGCGATGCGCAGAACCGAAAGCCCGTCTTCCGCTTGCGCAGCACCGTGGGCACGGGCCAGCAAATCACCGAGCACATGATCGCCCTCCGTGCGCTGACCGTTCTCGATATCGCGCATCATCGACGCCGACAACGGCGAACCCGCCCCGAACAGCATCGCCTTCGTGCGCTCGGCAAACGGCGCGCGCACCGGATAGCCGTTCGCCTGCGCGATCGCGCTGCATTCGGCGAGGACCGCGGCGATCGCGGCATGGCCATCGGGTGCGTTCAGGATATCGCCGATGGTCGCGCGGAACAGACAGGTGCTCGCCGCGAGCGTCGCGAGGAAGACCCACTTCTCCCACATTTGCTGAACGATGGTCTCGCTCGCGTCGACGTCGAAGCCGCCCGCGCCGAGCGCCTTCGCAATCGCTTGCACGCGCGCGGAGCGCGTGCCGTCGAGTTCGCCGAAGCCGATCGCGTGCATGTCGGTCATCTGCACGATCGCGCGGTTCGCATCGAGCGTCGCCGAGATCAGGCAGATGCCGCCCACGACGCTCGACCCGCCGAAGCGTTCGCGCAGCACGTCCAGATGGCGCATGCCGTTGAGCAGCGGAAGGATGACCGTCGACGGGCCGACGGCCGGCGCGAACGACTCGATGGCGTTGTCGAGATCGTAGGCTTTGCAACTGAGCAGCACGAGATCGTAGGGCGCGTCGATGCGCTCGGCAAGCACGGTGTGCACATTCGCGAGCGTGGCGTCGCCCTTCGGGCTCTTGATGACAAGCCCGGAGCGCTTCAGCTCCTCAGCACGCTTTTCGCGCACGAGAAACGTCACGTCCTGACCGGCCAACGCCATCCGCCCGCCGAAATATCCGCCGGTCGCGCCGGCGCCCACTACGAGAATTCGCATCGTCGTTCCTTTCATTTGCTGGTTTGCACGAACGCCGTCGGTGAGAAAAAAGCGGGTCCGCGCGCCGAAAGATGACCACTGTAATATAAAACCAGGCACCGCGCCGAGGGGTGCCGGGAAGCGGCGGCACGGCTTGCCTGCTTTCAATTTTCTTCAGGAAAGACGCTTCCGGTCGCACGACGGCGAAGACGGTCACTTCATTTTCATGCCGGCGAGCCGCTCGACCGTCCTGGTCCGATTTGTTTCAGTTGTAATTCGTTTCGGATGTAAGCAGTTGTCGCATTCAGGCCGTATTGGGGGAATATCGTGATACAAATAGCGCGATCGGCGAAGAACGCCGGTGCGAAAGGCCGTGTTCAACGGCAACGCACCGCTTCGCCGGGGTTCCATCCCACACGTCAAGTAGGAGTTTCAATGAAAAAAGCACTGATTATCCTCGCCTCCACGTTCGCCATGAGCGGCGCTTTCGCGCAGGCTTCGGCACCCGCCGCCGCGCCGGTTGCCGCATCGGCAACGGCGGCACATGGGGCTCGGACCGAACAACGCATTGCGACGCTGCACTCGGAATTGAAGATCACGCCGGCTCAGGAAACGCAGTGGCAGCAGTTTGCCGACGTGATGCGCCAGAACGGCGAAACGATGGGCAACCTTTACCGTCAGCGCATGGCTGACAAGAACCTGTCGGCGCTCGACGACATGAAGCAGTACACGCAAATCGCGCAGGCGCATGCCGACGGCATGACCAAGCTCGTCGCCGCGTTCGAACCGCTCTACAACTCGTTCTCGGCGGATCAGAAGAAGCTGGCCGACGAGACGTTCCGTCAACACGGCAAGGAGCATGGCGGCCACAAGGGCCACGCTGCGAAGCCGGCGAAATCGGACGACGCCGCCCAGCAATAATGAGTTGAAGGCGCCGGTGCGCAGCCCGGCTGGGTGACGAGACGACCTTCGTGCCGGCGCTGCCAAACGTGCACCTGGCGCGTCGATGCGTGCCGCGAACGCCCGCCCTTTTTCGGCGGGCGTTTTCGTGTCGACCTGAGTTAGCGCGTCAGCGTGTCGACTGGAGTTAGTGCTTCAGCGCCTACTCCGATCCCATGCAGAGCATTACTCGGGTCCCATGCAACGCCATCTCCTTACAGCACACCCGACTTCCAGATCATCTGCACGGCGGCCGCCACGACGAACACGAGCACCACGCTTCGAAATGCGGTGGGCGGCAGCCGGTCACGCAACGGCCGCGCGAGCACGATGCCGGCGATGACGGGCACGCTTGCAACCGCCGAAATCGCGAGATCCACCCAGCTTGCATGCAGGCCGCCGCCGAACGCCACGACGAGCGTGACAATCGAGACGACCAGAATGATCGCGATCTGCTTCGTAAATGCCCTGCCGGTGGCGCCGGTTGCGATCAGGTACATCGCGAGCAGCGGGCCCGGCACGGACGCAATGCTTTCCATCACGGCCGCGCCGAAGCCGATGGCCAGCCCCGCGGGCTTGGCCCACCTGGGCGACAGCGTGAGCCGCGGCGACGCGAGCAAGAGCAGTGCGGCGATCATCAGCAGCGCGCCCGCGATTGCCTGGGCGCGATGCGGCGCGAGCGAAATCAGCATCGTCACCCCGACGAGATTGCCGAGCACGGTGCCGACGAGCGGCGCGGCGATCTTGCGCACGGTCGGAAGCGTCTCGCCGCCTTCCAGTGACTGCGGGAT
>DATGHJ010000224.1:0-2127 GCA_035308085.1 Trinickia sp.
CGAGCGGTCTGCCGGAGCGCGCGGGCGCCGGGCCTCGTCAGCCGCGCGCGCGCCGCGCTCACGCGAACCGCGCGAACCTGCGTATATTGAACACGTGAACGCCGAGCCGCCCTGCGCGCGACGGCGTCGAGACACTGGAACCTGATCTGCCGAGCCCTCCCTCCCCCATGCTGCGCGTGCTGCTCGTCACCGACACCGACAAGCCCATCGGCGATTTGCGCGAGGCGCTCGCTCGCCTCGGCTACGACATGCTGCCCGAAGCAGCGACGCCCCAGGCGTTGCCGAAAGTCGTCGAAAGCGAGCGGCCGGACGTCGTCATCATCGATACCGAATCGCCGTCGCGCGACACGCTCGAACAGCTCGCCGTGATGAACGAAACGGCGCCGCGTCCCGTGCTGATGTTCAGCAGCGATGCGAATCAGCAGTTGATTCGCGCAGCCGTCGGCGCTGGCGTGACCGCCTATCTGGTCGAGGGACTCGCGGCCGAGCGGCTCGCGCCGATTCTCGAAGTCGCGCTCGCGCGCTTCGCCCACGAAGAAAAGCTGCGCCAGCGTCTTCAGCAAGTCGAAAGCGAATTGGCTGACCGCAAGATGATCGACCGCGCGAAGCGCCTCTTGATGGACCGCCGCAAGATGTCCGAGCAGGAAGCGTATGCGACGCTGCGCAAGCGCGCGATGGACCAGGGCATCAAGGTTGCCGAAGTCGCGCGGCAGCTCGTCTCGATGGCCGATCTTCTCGGTTGACCTCACGATATGACTACCCCAACACCCTCCCCCGCGCACTCAGCCGCGCATTCGGCCGACTTCACTCACGGCAAACCTGAGAAGACGCATCTGCGCCTCGGCTTCGTCGCGCTTTCCGACGTCGCGCCGCTCGTCGCCGCCAAGGTGCTCGAATTCGGCCACAGCCACGGGCTCACGCTCGAACTGTGCCGCCAGCCGTCATGGGCTGCCGTGCGCGACAAGCTGCTCTCGGGCGAACTCGACGCCGCGCATGCGCTGTATGGGCTCGTCTACGGCGTGCAGCTCGGCATCGGCGGGCCGCAGGCCGAGATGGCCGTGCTGCTCGTGCTCAATCGCAACGGACAAGGCATTACGCTTTCGAACCGGCTCACGCAAGCCGTGAAGGAGCATGGCAGCCTGAAAGCGGGGCTCGCGTCGTTGAATCGCGTGCCGGTCTTTGCGCAGACGTTTCCGACCGGCACGCACGCGATGTGGCTCTACTACTGGCTCGCGGCTCAGGGCGTGCATCCGCTGCGCGATATTCAAAGCGTCGTGATTCCGCCGCCGCAGATGGTCGATGCGCTTGCGCAAGACAAGCTCGACGGCTTCTGTGCGGGCGAGCCGTGGAACGCGGTGGCCGAAGCGCGGCGCGCTGGGAGGACCGCGATTGCGACGAGCGATATCTGGCCCGGCCATCCGGAGAAAGTGCTCGCGTGCCGGCGCGATTTCGTGTCGCTATATCCGAATGCGGCACGTGCGCTCGTGCAGACGATGCTCGAAGCGTGCCGCTGGGTCGACACGCGCGAACATCGCTCGGAGATCTCCGCCTGGCTCGCGAAGCCCGAGGTCCTCAACGTGCCGCGCGAGGTCATCGAACCGCGGCTCGTCGGCATGTACGAAGGCGCACAGTTCGCGAAGCCGCCGCTCCCCATGAGCTTTTTCGACGGCGGCAAGGTCAACTATCCGCGCCCATCGGACGGCGAATGGTTTCTCGCGCAATACCGTCGCTGGAACTTGCTGCGCGATGGGAACAGCGCGGGCGATGCGGCGATTGCCGCCGGCATCAATCAGACGTCGCTTTACCGCGAAGCGGCGGCGCTAAGCGGCGTGGAAATTCCGCAGGAGACGCGCGTCGATGTCCTGTTCGACGGGCAGACGTGGGGTGGCGGCGCTGCGACCCCGACGAATTGATTCGCGACCGCCGTGCACGGCAAGCAGTGCTTACCGGATCTTTTCGTTACTGCACTTGGCTGCGCAGCGTTTTCGCAGCGGACACCAGATTCGTCAGCGCCGGAATGACTTCCGCCCACTGACGCGTCTTCAAGCCGCAGTCCGGGTTCACCCACAGACGCTCCGCCGGAATGCGTTCGGCCGCCTTCTTCATGAGCGCGACGATGTGCTCCTG
>DATGHJ010000225.1:0-3392 GCA_035308085.1 Trinickia sp.
TCGACGACATCCCCGCCGCCGCGCATTCCGTGCCGCCGCTCACCACGATCTGCGTCGACAAGGAAGCGCTCGGCGCACGCGGCGTCGAGCTGCTGCTCGAAGAAGCGCCGGCCGAGCTCGAAGTGCGGCTGCCCGTGCAGTTGGTCCCGCGCGCGAGCACCGCCGTTTCGCTCGACTCTTTCAGCACCGCCAGCACCTTCCTGGGAATCACCACACCATGACGAAGCTGCCTAATCACGCAAAAACGCAAGCCCGCGCCGTTCTGGCCACCGTGCACACGAACGAGGCCGTACCGCCCGTCGACGACTTCCGCGACCGCGCGTTCCTGCTCTCGCACATCGCGGACACCTTGCGCTTCTACGCGCCGACCGTGTTCGATCCATCCGGCGGCTTCTTCCATTTCTTCAAGGACGACGGCTCGGTCTACGACCGCACGACGCGCCACCTCGTCAGCAGCTGCCGCTTCGTCTTCAACTACGCGATGGCCTACCGCCATTTCGGCGACGCGCAGCACCTCGACTACGCGCGCCACGGCCTCGAGTTCCTGCGCAACGCGCACTGGGACGCCGACCACCAAGGCTACGACTGGGAAATCGAGTGGCGCGACGGCAGGAAGCGCACGCTCGACGGCACGCGCCACTGCTACGGCCTCGCGTTCGTGTTGCTCGCCGCTTCGCACGCGGTGATGGCGGGCATCGAGGAAGCGCGTGCGCTGGTTGCGCAGACGTTCGAGCTGATGGAGCACCGCTTCTGGGACCGCGCCGCCGGTCTCTACGCCGACGAAGCGACGGCCGACTGGCATGTGTCCGGCTATCGCGGCCAGAACGCGAACATGCACACGACCGAGGCGCTGCTGGCCGCGTACGAAGCGACGGGCCATCTCGTCTATCTGGACCGCGCGGAACGCGTCGCGAGCAACATCACGATGCGTCAGGCGCAGCTTTCGCACAGCCTCGTCTGGGAACACTTCCACGCGGACTGGTCGGTCGACTGGCACTACAACGAAGAGGACAGCTCGAACATCTTCCGCCCGTGGGGCTTCCAGCCCGGACACCAGACGGAATGGGCGAAGCTGCTCCTGATCCTCGAGCGCCATCGCGCGCTGCCGTGGCTGCTGCCGCGCGCGATCGAACTGTTCGACGCCGCGCTCAGCCACGCCTGGGACGACGACCACGGCGGCCTTTTCTACGGCTTCGGCCCGGACGGCACAGTGTGCGACCACGACAAGTACTTCTGGGTGCAGGCCGAGACCTTCGCCGCCGCCGCGCTGCTCGCGCAGCGCACGGGCAGCGAGCGCTTCTGGGACTGGTACGAGGAGATTTGGCGCTATAGCTGGGCGCATTTCGTCGACCACCGCCACGGCGCGTGGTATCGCATCCTTACGTGCGACAACCGCAAGTACAGCGACGAAAAGAGCCCCGCCGGCAAGACCGACTATCACACGATGGGCGCGTGCTACGAAGTGCTGAACGCGCTGTCGCCGCTCGCGCACGGCGCGGCGAATTCGGGCGCGGCCGCCGACGTCACCGCTGCCGCCGCGCTCGAGCGCGCCGCGAAATCGTCAAAGCACGCGACCAAACACGCCACCGCGCACGCGGCGAAACGTGCCCCCACGCCCGCTCCCAAACCCAACAGCCACAGCAAGCCGCGAGAAGCCTCATGACTGCCCCGACCGATTTTCCGCTCTTCGTTTCCGCCGGCGACATCCTGACCGACCTCGTGCGCACCGGCGATTCGCACTGGCTCTCGCGCCCGGGCGGCGCGGGCTGGAACGTCGCGCGCGCGGTTGCGCGGCTCGGCATTCCGACGGCGAGCGCCGGCTCGCTCGGTACCGACTACTTCTCCGACGAGCTCTGGAACGCGAGCGTCGCCGCCGGTCTCGACATGCGCTTCATGCAGCGCGTCAACCGGCCGCCGCTGCTGGCGATCGTCCACGAGACGCATCCGCCGACCTACTTTTTCATGGGCGAAAACGGCGCCGATCTCGCGTTCGACCCCGAACTGCTGCCGGAAGGCTGGATGAAGGCGGCGCAGTGGGCGCACTTCGGCTGCATCAGCCTCGTGCGCCAGCCGCTCGGCGCCACGCTCGCGACGCTCGCCGCCGACTTGCGCGCACACGGCGTGAAGATCAGCTTCGACCCGAACTTCCGCAACCTGATGGAAACAGGCTACCGCCCGACGCTCGAAACGATGGCGGCGCTCGCCGACCTCATCAAAGTCTCCGACGAAGACCTGCGCCTCATCTTCAAGACCGGCGAAGCCGACGCTCTCGCGCAACTGCGCGCGATGAATCCAGCGGCGATGGTGCTCGTCACGCGCGGCTCGGACACGGCCACGCTCTTCGCCGGCGGCGAAACGTTCGAGGCGAAGCCGCCGCGCGTCGAAGTGGCGGATACGGTGGGCGCGGGCGACGCGTCGATCGGCGGTTTCTTGTTCAGCCTGATGCAATCGCCGCAACGCAGCTACGCGGAGCACCTCGCGTTCGCACTCGCGGCCGGCGCGGCGGCATGCCGCCATTCCGGCGCCCATTCGCCGACGCTCGACGAGGTGGTTTCACTGCTGACCGATTAGGGCTCTTTTTTTTGCTCGTTTTTTGCTCGAAAAACCGTGTTCGGAGCGTGCGCCGGCCGACACGGTAAGTTCGCAAAGCGCGTGCTAGGATGAAATCTCCCTCTCAAGAAAGCGCCGGGCCGCCCAAGCTTTCCGCCCGGTACGAAGTCCCCTTGGGGGATTGCCCCCTTGGGGGGCCTGGCGCGCCGCGCCAGGTTTGGGGGCACTTTCAAGCGGAGCGCGCATCATGGACGACGTCACCTACACCAAGGGAATCTACACGGCGACCGCAACGGCGCGTCCGCTGGACGGCGGGCAATTCCAGGGCGTCGTATCGCTCGCGCGCGACGACCCGGACGACCCTGAAAACATGGTCTACGAAGTGGAATCGACGAGCGCCAGCGCACAGGAAGCACTCGACGAAGCCAAGGCGCTCGCGCACCGCATTCTCGGCGAGATCGAACTGTAGGTACACGGCGCGGTTCTAAAAGAACGACAAGCCTGATCGATCGGTGCGCTGCGCGGGGCTGGCCTAAGCGCTAAAGCGCCAAGGCCAGCCGACAAAGGAGACGGAAATGGCCGAGCAACTCTTTCTCTACGGGGTGTATTCGATCCACGTTCGCCCGCTCGAACTGCAGGGCGCGCGCTGGGACGCCGAGTACGAAATCCGTCACCGCGACCATCCGGTGCAGAAGTGGACGACGGTCGGCGGCGACAGCGGCTATGCGGACGAAGCGGCGGCGGTCGACGCCGCGCACAAGCAAGCGGTCGCCGATATCGACCACGGCGCCGGCGTGCCGAAGCCGCGCTCGTTTCCGTGAACGGCACGGCAGGCGTCCAGC
>DATGHJ010000226.1:0-4543 GCA_035308085.1 Trinickia sp.
GCGACGACGACAGGTAGACGAATTCGCCTTCGACGTAGCCTTGAAACGTCGGATGCGAAGCGGACCGCTGCCCGCACCCGGCGAGTGCGGCGATCGCGCAGCACGCGGCAAACGTGGCGATGAACGCACGGCGCGCGGGCATCATGGCTTCCTCCGCGACGCGCTCGCTTTCGAGTCCGCCTTCACCTTCACGGCGGCGCGCGCGGAAGACGCCTCCGGCACCTGCATTCCATAGCCGAGCAACGCGCGCACATGCCGATGCAACATGGCGCGATCGAACCGTGGAAGCCCGCGCGCGCTTTGCCAGATCTTCGACGTCGCGAGCGGCAGCATGACGAGCGCGAGGATCGAATGAAACAGATACACCGGCTCGAGCTCCGGATTGACCGTGCCCGCTTGCTGCGCTTCCTGCACGCCCGAAGCGAACCGCTTCACGTGTTCGACTGGAATGCGCTTGAGCATCCGTTCGCGCAGCAAGCCGCCTTCGTTGACGATTTCGCGCATCCAAAGCGGCGGCAGCCACGGCATGCGCGCGGTGACGTCGAAGAGCCGCTCGACGAGTTCGTTCGCGAACGCAAACGCATCGCTGCCGGTTTCGGGCTCGACGGGGCGCCAGACGAAATCGACCACGCGCGCGAGCCGCTCGTCGACGACGGCATCGAGCAGTTGTTCGCGGTTCGTGAAGTAGTAGTGCACCATCGCCGACGTGACCCCGGCTTCGCCCGCAATCGTCGCGACGGTGGTCGCGGCGATGCCGCGCTCGGCGAACAGGCGCGTCGCCGTGTCGAGCATATGCTCGCGCACGTCGAAATCTTCCACCGCCGGGCGGCGCCCGCGCGGCTTGGCGGCCGGGTGATTGGGCTTCATCGAAAAAGGCTAATTGACGAGTTAGTTAAATTCAAGGAAGGGTTTTGCCGTAGAAAGACGGTGGCAATGGTCGCGGCAAACGGCGGGGTAAGCCATACCGCTCGCACGTCGACGCTCCACGTTCACGGACGTAAGCTGGCCCTCGTTCACGCGGTGTGCGGTATTGGCGTCAACCACGTAAACCGGATATCCAAAAATTCAAAACGAAAAAAAAGCCCGGCATGTCGCCGGGCTTCATAAATTGCCGCATCTCTGACGGAGAGTGCGGCACCTGCAAAGCTGCTAACTAGCGTCGCAATTAAGCCGCGAGCAGCGAACGCAGCACGAACGGCAGAATCCCGCCGTGCTTGTAGTAGTCGACTTCGATCGGCGTATCGATACGCAGCAGCACCTGCACGCGTTGCGACTTGCCGTCCTTGCGGTTGATGACGAGCGTGACTTCCTGTTGCGGCTTGAAGTCGTCGCCGAGACCTTCGATGTCGAACGTTTCGTCGCCGGTGATGTTGAGCGACTGGATGCTGTCGGCGCCCTTGAATTGCAGCGGCAGCACGCCCATGCCGACCAGGTTCGAGCGGTGGATGCGCTCGAAGCTGCGTGCGACCACGGCCTTCACGCCGAGCAGCTGCGTGCCCTTCGCGGCCCAGTCGCGCGACGAACCCGTGCCGTACTCTTCACCCGCGAACACGACGGTCGGGGTGCCGGCGTCGATGTACTTCATCGCGGCATCGTAAATCGACAGTTGCTCGCCGCTCGGCTGGTGAATCGTCAGGCCGCCTTCGACGCGCGTGCCGTCCGCCTTCGGCGGGATCATCAGGTTCTTGATCCGCACGTTCGCGAAGGTGCCGCGCATCATCACGTCGTGGTTTCCGCGGCGCGAGCCGTAGCTGTTGAAATCGGCCTTCTGCACGCCGTTTTCCTTCAGCCAGCGGCCCGCCGGCGAGTCTTCCTTGATCGAGCCGGCCGGGCTGATGTGGTCGGTCGTCACGGAGTCGCCGAAGATGCCGAGCGCGCGCGCGCCCTTGACCGTCGGGATCGAGTCAGCCGGCGTCATCGAGAAGTGCTCGCCGAAGAACGGCGGCTCGGCGATGTAGGTCGACTTCGGCCAATCGTAGACCTGGCCTTCCTCGCCCTCGATCTTGCTCCACAGGTCGCCCTTCTTCGTGAGCTGCGCGTAGTTCTTCTGGAATGCGTCGGCGTCGAGCGCGTACTTGAGCAGCGCGTTGACTTCTTCGCTCGTCGGCCAGATGTCGCCGAGGTAGATGTCCTTGCCGCCCTTGCCCTGGCCGACCGGCTCGGTCATCAGGTCGCGCGTGATGTTGCCGGCAATCGCGTACGCGACCACGAGCGGGGGCGAAGCCAGGAAGTTCGCGCGGATGTTCGGGTGAATACGCGCTTCGAAGTTACGGTTGCCCGACAGCACCGCGGCCGCGACGATGTCGTTCTTCGTGATCGCTTCGTTCAGTTCCGGCGTGAGGTCGCCGGCGTTGCCGATACAGGTCGTGCAGCCGTAGGCGGCGAGTTCGAAGCCGAGCGTTGACAAGTACGGCAGCAGGCCCGTCTTCGTCAGGTACTCGGTGACGATGCGCGATCCCGGGGCGAGCGAGGTCTTGATGTGCGGCGCAACCGTGAGGCCGGCTTCGACGGCCTTCTTCGCGAGCAGGCCAGCGGCGAGCAGCACGCTCGGGTTCGAGGTGTTCGTGCACGACGTGATTGCGGCGATCAGGACGTCGCCGTTATGCACGTTGACGCCGTTCGACGTCGTGTACTCGGCGCCGAGATCGTCGGCCTTCTTCGCAAAGCCGTTTTCGCCGACCGGTTTCGAGAACAGGTCGGTGAAGGTCGACTTCACGTGGCCGATTTCGATGCGGTCTTGCGGGCGCTTCGGACCGGCGAGCGACGGCGCGACCGTGCCGAGGTCGAGCGTGACGACCTTCGTGTAGTCGATCTGGCCGGCCTTCGGAATGCCGAACAGGTTCTGTGCCTTGAAGTAGTTCTCAAAGGCGGCGATTTCTGCCTTGGTGCGGCCCGTGCCCTTGAAGTAGTCGATGGTCTTTTCGTCAACCGGGAAGAAGCCCATCGTCGCGCCGTATTCCGGTGCCATGTTGCCGATCGTCGCGCGGTCCGGCAGCGTGAGCGACGCCGTGCCTTCGCCGAAGAATTCGACGAACTTGCCGACGACCTTCTCCTTGCGCAGCAGCTCGGTGATGGTCAGCACGAGGTCGGTTGCCGTCACGCCTTCGCGCAGCTTGCCCTTCAATTCGACGCCGACCACGTCCGGCGTCAGGAAGTACACCGGTTGGCCGAGCATGCCCGCTTCCGCTTCGATGCCGCCCACGCCCCAGCCGACCACGCCGATGCCGTTGATCATGGTCGTGTGGCTGTCGGTGCCGACGAGCGTGTCCGGGTAGTACACGGTGTCGCCGTTGTCAGCCTTCTTGTGCACGCCGCGCGCGAGGTATTCGAGGTTGACCTGGTGAACGATGCCGACGCCCGGCGGCACGACCTTGAACGTGTCGAACGCCTGCATGCCCCACTTCATGAACTGGTAGCGCTCGTTGTTGCGCTGGAATTCCAGCTTCATGTTCAGGTCGAGTGCGTCCTTCTGGCGGAAGTAGTCGATCTGGACCGAGTGGTCGACGACGAGGTCGACCGGGACGAGCGGTTCGATCGCCTTCGGGTTCTTGCCGCTCTTCTTCGCGACGCCGCGCATGGCGGCGATGTCGGCGAGCAGGGGCACGCCGGTGAAGTCCTGCAGCACGACGCGCGATACGACAAACGGAATCTCATCGACGCGCGAAGCGTTCGGCTTCCAGTTCGCCAGTTGTTCGATGTGTTCTTCGGCGATCTTCTTGCCGTCGAAGTTGCGCAACACCGATTCCAAGACGATACGGATCGAGACCGGCAAGCGGTCGATCTTGACGTCCAGCGCTTTGCCGAGCTGCGGCAGCGAATAGAACTTGCCTTTGCCGGAACCGCTGTCGAATTCCTTGAGCGTTTTGTGGAGATTGTGGGCCATGGTTGTTCCCTAGGATTGATTCGAGGAAATGACGTTGCTACGTTTCTGAACCGAGTTTTCGCACATAAACATAAGTTTGCTTATATGACGTACAAATCGACGTACTCATTGACCGGCATGGCTTCGAGCCTTGCCTGGTCGAGCGAGACGTCGAGAATCGCTTGACGTTGCTTTTCTGGAAAGCGCCGCGCGAGATTGGTCTTGAACTTCTCGACCAACAGAGGTATCCCGTCGGCGCGGCGGCGCTTATGACCGATCGGGTATTCGACCACCACTTCTTCGAATTTCGTGCCGTCGACGAACTCGACGGTCAAGGCATTGGCGATCGAGCGTTTGTCCGGATCGTGATAATCCTTCGTGAATTGCGGGTCTTCGACGCATTGCATCTTGTCGCGCAGCGCGTCGATGCGTGGGTCAGCGGCGATCGAATCTTCGTAATCGGCCGCGGTCAGCCGGCCGAAGATCAGCGGCACCGCGATCATGTACTGGATGCAGTGATCGCGATCGGCCGGGTTCGCGAGCGGGCCTTGCTTATCGATGATCCGAATTGCGGCCTCGTGCGTGCGGATCGTGATCTGCTTGATGTCTTCGATGCGCTTGCCCGCTGCGGCGAGCTGGCCGTGCAGCGTCATCGCCGCTTCGGCCGCCGTTTGCGCGTGG